>QCEW01000001.1 GCA_003280445.1 Prochlorococcus sp. AG-363-A03
GTTTAATTTCAATAGCCTTACGAAAAGCCAATTCTGCATCTTTTAAGTTGCCAAGATCTTTTAATAGATTTCCTAGATTGTTATGAGCCACTTCGAAAGTAGGTTTAATTTCAATAGCCTTACGAAAAGCCAATTCTGCATCTTTTAAGTTGCCAAGATCTTTTAATAGATTTCCTAGATTGTTATGAGCATCGGCGAAATCAGGATTAAGTTCTATCGCTTTGCGTTGAGCTATTTCAGCTTCTACTAAATTGCCAAGTGATTTTAGAATGACTCCATAATTAGAAAAAATTCTGTAATCTTTGAAACCTTGATTTATGAAATGTTGATAATAGTTTGCTGCCTCTATGATATTTCCTTTTAGATGAAACTGAATTGCTCGATTGATTATTTGTTCTGCAGAAGGTTTAGTTGATAGATTAGTACCAATTGTAATATTTGTTTGATTGTCTTCTAAAGCAAATGGAACTGTATATGTTTTGACTTCAGCGACTTTTTTGTTACCCTTTTTTCTTGGATTAGATTCATTCATATATGTCTTTCTAAGCTTTTGAATCATTTTATTTTACTATTAATTCAAGTTCCATTTTATTCTTTTCAAATCTTTGTTAATTCTATTGACTGAGAATATAACGTAGATCTGTATTATTTCATACGTAGAGATTTAGGGCAATGGGAAAAGTTTCTTTATTTAGAAAGAATTTAATATGACTTATGCAGCCTATAAGAAAATATCAAATTCATATAATCAGAATTTTTAAAATACATCTAAACGTTTTCCAAAGGAATGGAGGGGGAGTTATTTTTTAATGTGCCTTGTTTATAAAGAATTTTTGGGTGGAATAATTAGAGGTAATGACTATATTATTGATCTGTTATCAGATAATAAAAATGGTTTTTTTTTATTGTTTTTAACTATATAAATTCATACCATACATTATCTTTTAAAAGAGTAGCTTTGACTTTTATTATTTGACCTTTTTTAATTTTTAATGGCTGATTAAATTTATAAATTGGGTTTACCCATCCTGATGTACAACTTTTACAAGGATCATTTTCGAACTCAATATCTTTATATAGATTTAGTTTTAGCCATGATATTAAACCTAGACAAATACCACTCTTGCTAGCCTCTATTTCTAATATTATTTCTTTTTTATTAATTATATCTTTGCTATACAAGTCAAAAGAGAATGGAACTTGGACTTTGCTTAAAAACGAAGTTGTGGTTTTTCTACCAAGATAGTGGATATTCAATCGTTTTCCCATAATATTATTAAATTCAGAAAGATCATATCCATTTACTTTTTGAACAAACATCTCCTTTTCTATTTCTTGACTACTTTCAAGTAAGGCAACTTTAATTTCTCCAGCTTCAGGTATCATAATCCCATTTTCTTTGATTAATCTTTGGTTTGCGTCTGATAATGAGATTTGAACTCCCTCTCCTACAAATTCAGAAGATAAAATTTCGGAAATAATAAGATCGGCTTTCTTTTCTAAGTCTTTATTAACATTTAAGTCAGTAGATTTTTTGTTTATAACTTCAATTCTATTTGAATAGCCATTTTTGTCGATTATTTTTTTAGCTGCCTCAGCAATAGGCTCTGAGGTTTCACATGTAATGACTTTTTTTGCTCCAGCATCAATAGCCATCATCGAAAGTAACCCTGATCCAGTGCCAATTTCTAACACATATTCATTGTCTTTAATGGCACTACTTATAGCTCTTAAATAAGCATTATTTCTGTTATCGTCGTTCATCATAGGCATATGCCATTGAGGAATTTTTTGTTTAGTAATCAAATCTAAATTTATTTTTGCATCTACAAAACTCGGTTCAAGTTCAATTGCTTTGAGGTATGAGACTTCTGCTTCTTTTAAATTGCCAAGATTTCTCATTATGTTTCCAAGATTTAAATGAGCATTGGCGAAATTAGGATTGAGTTCGATCGCTTTACGTGTAGATAATTCAGCATCTTTTAATTTACCAAGATCTATCAATATATTCCCAAGATTCAAATGAGCATTGGCGAAATTAGGATTGAGTTCAATCGCTTTGCGTGTAGATAATTCAGCATCTTTTAATTTGCCAAGATCTATCAATATATTCCCAAGATTCAAATGAGCATCTGCGAAATTAGGATTGAGTTCAATCGCTTTGCGTGTAGATAATTCAGCATCTCTTAATTTACCAAGACCTTTTAATATGACTGCATAATTAGAAAAAATTCTTTCATCTTTGTATCCTTGATTGATGAAAAGTTGATAATACTTTGATGCTTCTTGAATATTTCCATCTTCATGAAATTTAAATGCCTGATTAATTAGTCGCTCTTTAGAGGGGCTATTGTCTGTATTAGTGGAAATCGAAATATTGTTTTTAATTTCTCCTAAAGCAACCGGAACGGGAACAGTTTTCGCTTCAGTGATGTTTTTATTTATTTGCTCTTTCTTAGCAGATGCGTCCATTTATTCAGTTTCTGTCTATTAATATTCACTATTTTAGCAAATCTAATTTTTACTAGAAACTTATTTTCTAGTTAACCAATCAAATTAACTGTGGCGAGGGTCCGAAAAAGGCGTGATTATCTCAGTAAGAGATGGTTTGTTCCAATGTCATTTGAAGTTACTTACAACGGGGATATTCAATACATCAAGCTCTTCTACTCAACTGAAAAAACGAGAGCGGGAAAATATTATGGCGAATTTTATAAAAAGATGGATTCACTAGCAATTGACTTAAAACGCTTTAAACAAGAACTTGATGAAGATAGTGAAAAGGCAGCGAAGATTGCTAAAGATGCTGCTAATAAGGCACTTTCTGAAAGATTCGGTCCTCTTCGATACATTATTGACGATCGGCACTGGGATGAAGACATGGTTATCAGCAAGATCCTTGATGATAGAAAAGACGAGATGTTTGCATTAGCGCAGAAGACTTTTAATAATGAAGTTCTTCTTGAAGAGGACGGAGAAGAGGAATATCAAATACACTTAGATGAAGGAGGAATAGAAGTTGATGGTGAGGGAGTAGTGACGTCACTAGGAGAGTTTTTTGATTCTGAAGATTATTATGAAATCAATGAAGCAAAACTAGAAAAATTGGAAAAACTAGATTGGTTTATCATCTGGTCTAGAACAGAGGCAGGAGAGTTTAAAACAGAGGGTGGAAAGCATGAGGGAAATTATTCATCGAACGAATTAAATATGGAAAATTGTTTGCTTACTTACAGAGGTTTACCCCTTGTTATTCCATCCAATGGCACGGATATATTTAGTAATGAACTAGAAATCCATTTCGCAGATGAAACTAGGGTATCACTTCACATAAGTGATGCTTAAGCCGCATTCTCATTAATTTGATGCTTAACTAATTCGGAACCATCGCAAATTAGTTTGCTTTCAGTTTCATTTTGATTTTCTAAATCTATTCGCCTTTTGTTTTTAATGTGGAGAGGGGGTGAGTTGTGGAAAGATCAGGTTAGTCAAATAAAATCTTTTAGTTGATTGGCAGAGAGTTGAAGATTATGGATGAAGTTTGGTTGAAACAACTGAATAAAAGAAATCTTGAGCTATCAGGGGAGGATTCTTCTAAATGGAACTTTGCAACTGTAAGATTATCTTCTTCGGTGTTAAACAAATTAAGTCAGGAAGAACAAGCGAAATTTAAACTGACTGAGTTCAAACGAGCAACTAATGAAATCGAGCATTGGGCTAGAGTAGAGGAAATATGTGACTTTTTTGGAGTTGATGATCCTTCTCTTGCTAGAGATATTTATTTCCGAAGATTTCAAGATTTGTCTTTAGATGAAGAGATTAAATGGCTGGATTTAAGAGATATTAGTGAAGATATACCAGAGGGCTTTGGAGTTAAAGTTGATTGGGGTTAGGAAAAACTAAACAAATTTATCATATTAAATATGTAGCTGATAGGAAACTTTTTTAAGTTGAGAGAGCAAATAAATCAATTAAAAAACTAATATGCATTTTTAAGAATTAATTGCTAAAAGTACAAACTTGATTGATCACACCCAAAATCAATTTATCTCCATTGGGTTCTTTCCATTCTTTTTCCTTATTCTTGAACTCATTAAATTCGATTGCACCTACTGCAACATCTCTGAAAGATTGTTCCAAACAATTGATATCCATCGTATATAGAATCTCTTGAGTAATATCAGTAGTCCTTTTAGGAACAAATTTACTTAAAACTCTTATAAATCCATCTTTATTTTTCTTAACGCTGTTCTTATCCCATAATTGCTCTCCATACTGGCTCTTTGGAACTGCAATCCACTCATGAGATAGAGCATCCATTTTTTGCGGATAGAAAATAATTAGAAGTGTTAAACAAATCAGACAAGTACTTTTAATAGTGTTGAGGTTCATTTAATAAGGAACAATATGGTTATAATCTTGAGTCTTTGATATCACTAAGACATCGCGACATCAATTGTGAGAACACACTCCAACAAGGGTAAAATATCTAAATGATATTCAAACAAAAGAATGAATAATTATTTACCAAAAATGAAGAAATAGATATAGAAGTTGCATTGAGTGAAACTGACGCAAATTCAGTAAAGAAGTGGAAAGGTTTCAATAACTCCTTATCTCAGAGAGAATTGCAGGGTCAAAGGGACGAATACTGGAAAACTTAAAGACATTAACAAGGGAGTGGAATAATGTCTCACCCCCATACATGTTATGGATTATTAGTGGATTAATCCTTTTAATTTTCTCTGATAACTACTTACCACCATTGCAGAAACGAACTGCATCGGAGGCACTCTTGCCAGTCGCTTGGACCTCTTCAACACATTCATTAAAGATTTTTGATTCTTGCTTAATTGAACAAAAACTAAAAGCTATTGCAGCAAGAGCAATAGCAGAAACGACACTAGAGCCTAATTGTATGAAGCCATAAGCAAACATAGCTTTGCTTTTACCACCACACTTTTTTTTATTTGTGCTTTCTTCAGTCATTTAATAATCGGATAATTCTCCACTTTAGTTGATTTGCTTGTCCGATATAATTTTGAAATTTGTAGAGAATACCGTTCTAATTATATGAATAGGATTTTGTTTTTTAAAAATTACAATAATCACAAAAAAACGCCTCGAGTTTAACAAGGCGTTTATTGGAAGATCATACGTAAGTGTTTCCTTATTTCCACTGCGGAGCATCAAACTCCTTATCGGTATATCTTCACGCACCTCATTGATAACTCAAATAGGAAGAGGTGAGTTGATTAAGTTTCACACGTGACAATTTAAAAATCAGCAATTAAAAAGCACCCTCCTTATTAGAAGTGGGGTGCTTTTTTAAACAGAACGATTGTGTGAGGAGTTGTCCTGTTAATTTATTTTTACTCCTATGAGGACTTTTTGTCACTACATAAAAATAAAATGACTTAGATCATAGGACTAAGTTGATCAATAGCATAAAGATTCTTTAGTCTTCTGCATTCTCAAACTGTTTCGCTAATCTAAACCCTTTTCTAAGAATCAAATATATCCCGTATAACCCAGCGATTAAAGGAAGAACTATTAAAGGATTTGGACTGTAGTTGGAATAATCCTTTACACCATCAACGTATTCGATACCTGAGCATTTCAAGTAAAGAAAACTTGTAAAGATGATTCCCCATCCAATGATTGAGAGAATACCTCCTTTTTTGTCACCTTCATAAAATTTATCTAAGCCCCATCCCCAACCAATAGCCAGGATTACTCCTCTTGTGACAGCATTTTTTTCTTGCTTACGAAGCATTTCTTTAGTTTGATTATGTTTGGGATGAACATAACTGAATAATTGTTGTTTCGCAGGAATTGATTAAAGAAGATACTTTTCCTGTAAAAATTTGGATATCGTTTTTAGATAACAATTGAATGAAAGCAAGCAAGAAATCATCCCCACTCAGATAAAAAAGTCGAAAATTCGATAAAAATTGATCAAAATAAATTCTATCTGCTCCTTTTGAAGTGAGATCAATATAGATATTGATAAATTGAGTAATCTTATTGGGTGGGGGGGCTGGTCCACTTAAACAAAAAAAGATAACTTAGTTCAATAGCTGAATACTTTTGACAGTTGCACAACAGACTGATTCGCAGGTAAGCCGACGTCTTCAGAGGGATAGCATTACTATCTCAGGAAAGGTTATTTATATTAATCCTTTTCTATATTGGCGACGCTTTGACAATAATACTGATAGGTGGTTAAGAGAGCCTGGCCAGTTAGGAGAGGAGCAGATCAATCTAAATAGAGCTCGTTTTTACCCTGAAGTTGATTGGACTTTTCTTAGAGACGAAGAGCGGCTTATTAAAGATGCGTCAGTTGAAATGTTTTTAAAAACACTTGAATTAATAAGTACCTTTCACCCTCATTTAACTGCTGGACAATTGTTAGAGGTAGAGAGAAAAATGGCAGTAACTAAAAAGAAATCTTTTGAGCGTTGGGTAGAAAAATCTTTTAGAAAAAAAATTAATCAAGCTTCGAAAGAGCGTAATAGGTTTGCTAGAGAGCGTTTTGTAAGAGGTTGGAAAGAATGGTTAACTCTTGAAACTACTCAACAAGCTTTTCTTCCATTCGCAGCATTAATTGTAATGTCAATCTTTGCTGGTTGGTCCATAGGCATTTCAAATAATAGTTGTACCCCTTACTTTCCTACCTCAGAAACAGGTATTCTTAAGTAGAATTTGTAGAGCCATTATGGCTAAAGATCAATTAAGGGATTTCCATCTATTTGCAATGGAGTCTGCTTTGCCTTTTGGTATGGGCATTATTCAAAATGCTAAAACTGGCGGACTCCAAAAAATAATGGATGTATTCAAATCAAAAGATCCGTTTTCAGAATTCCAGGTTGATGGCGAAACTTCCGCAAAAACAGTGAGGGATAAGATTGATAAAGTGATACCTGGCTTGGGTTATCCAGTTGTTTCAGTTGATGTTACTGTTGAGGGGAATTATCCGGATTATAAAAGTAATGATCAAGATTCTTTAGTGTCAACTTTAAATAGAATTGATAATGAACTTGATCAATTGAGACGTTTGATTAATAATGACTCATTAAATATAGATGATTAATAAATATTCTTGTTGCTTTAGATGAAGAAAAAAGAAAGATTATATCTCAGTTCTAAAAAGCATGTAGGGGCTTTTAATCAACCCCTAATTTTCTTTTTGTTTATTTGTTTGCTTTTTTCAGTAACAGGAGTGCGTCTTTTTTGGATACAAATAATTAATGGATCATATTATAAAAAGCTTTCAGAAGAAAATAGAATCAAGCTAATTGCTAATCCACCAATAAGAGGCAGATTATTAGATCGTAATGGTGTAGTTCTTGCTGATAATAAACTTTTTTACACATTATCTATTCAACCTAGACTTCTAACCAAGATTGAATGGATTGATCTTAGAAAATCTTTATCTGATTTGTTAAATATTTCTAGTGATCAATTAGAGCTTGCATTTAATAGAAGTTATTCCGACTCGCCCTACAAAAAAGTACTATTGACTGATTTGTCGGTCGAGCAAGTTATTAGGTTTAAAGAAAAAGAAAATAATTTATATGGCGCTCAAATTGATATTGGTTTAGTTAGAAATTATCCTTATAAGTCTTTAGCTGCGCATGCTTTGGGTTATACGCAATTGATAACTCAAAATGAGTTTTCTAAGCTTTCAGAAAGAGGTTATAAATTATCTGATCGAATTGGACGAAAAGGTATTGAAGCTGCTTTTGAAACTGAATTAAGAGGTAAATGGGGAGGTGAAATGCTTGAGATTGATTCAATGGGTACGGTTCAACGCAGTCTGGGGTTGAAGTTGCCAAAAGCTGGTAATGATATCAAATTGACTCTTGATCTAAACCTACAACTTACTGCCGAAAAAGTTTTGTCCGATAAAGGGGGAGGAGCAATAGTAGCGCTTGATCCACGTACAGGCGCAATTAGAGCAATCGCTAGTCAACCTACTTTCGACCTTAATTTTTTTTCTCAGCCTTTTACAAACACACAATATGAAAATCTTTTCTTGTCATCTAATCTCCCACTTTTGAGTAGAGCATTGAATGCATATGATCCAGGGAGCACTTGGAAGCCTATTACTGCTATAGCTGGCATGGAAAGTGGTAAATTTCCTGCAAGTCAAAAATTAAATACGGTTCCTTGTATTACATATGGGAGTCATTGTTTTCCAGAATATAATAAAAGAGGTTTTGGATGGATTGGATATGAAGATGCTTTCAGAGTCTCGAGCAATACTTTTTTTTATCAAGTTGGGGTTGGGTCTGGTTCGAAGGCTTTATATGATGCAGCAATCAAACTTGGCTTCGATAATTACAGCGGTATAGAAACTTTTATTGATGAAAATAAAGGCTTAGTAGGGAATAAGAAATGGGCTGACGATGGTCGTGGATGGGGAAAGCCAGGAGAGACTCCCTGGATCGTAGAGGATATAGCTAGTGCATCTATTGGTCAATCTGTTGTTCTAGTTACTCCATTGCAATTAGCACGAGCTTATGCAGTTTTTGCAAATGGTGGTTATTTGATTACTCCTCATTTAGTTGATGCCGATATAAACTGGAGATCAGATAAATATTTACAAAAAGTAGACATTCAGGATACGACACTAGAAACAATTCGTCGTGGACTTCGTAAAGTAGTTACTAGTGGTACTGCTATGGGAATAAATCTAGATACCTCTATTCTTCCTCCAGTCGCTGGCAAAACTGGAACAGCTGAAGATAGTAGTGGTGGTACTGATCATGCATGGTTTGCTGGTTTTGCACCTTATGACTCTGGAGAAATAGTTATTGTTGCATTTGCTCAGAATACTCCTGGTGGTGGTTCAGTGCATGCTCTACCTATGGCAAAAAAAATGTTGCAGACATGGTATGAGCAAAAATCTGACAATGAGTTAAGTAGCAGTAAAGATTAGATATTAAATCAATTAGAATGATTTAGTTTTAGTAGTTGAGTTAAAATTGCGTTTATTGATTGATCCTCTGCAATTTTTGATTTATTAGTCGCTAATTGACGACCTAAGACTAAAGCTCCAAGATGGGTCAATTGAATTCGCATCGAAAGCAACAACTCCATACACCCTCCTCCAGAAAAACTTGCAATTGCAATTGGACGTTCGTTAAATAAACTTCGAAAATCTGTTCCTTGCACAGAAAGCCAAGCTATTGCATTCGAAAGAATAGGAGGAATTGAACCGTTATATTCAGGGGCACAAATGACCCAGTGTGAATGGCTTTCCATTTGAGTATTGATCGACTTAAGATTTTCTGGTGCTTTATCTTTTGAATTATGACGTGGATTAAAAATAGGTAAATCATTTTTTGATTCTGTCAAATCAAGTAATTCGCATGAGTAATTTAGTGCCTTGCCTGCGACTAAAAATCTTTCGGCTAGTTTGAGATTTTCACCATTGCTAGCAGTTATAATAAGAAGCTTTTTATTAGACATTGTGAATGAAGAGAGGAGTATAAATGGATTTAAGCCGTTTTTGGAATGGATTTAGTAGTTCGCTCCGGTTTTTCGATGATGAACTGCTGTTACTCCATCTTTTTTCATGACTTTTCCATGTTTAATCTCAGCATATATCAGCCAATGATCCCCACACTCCATTCGTTGACTAACTGTACCCTCCAGCCAAGCTAAAGCTTCATTTAATAATGGCTGATTGCCTGGACTTAATTTAATCTCAAGATCGGTAAATCTATTATCTCCAGGTTTGAATGATTGGAGAAATTGTTTAAGGAGGCTTTGGTGATTATTTTGCTCTAAAATGTTTAGAGCAAAGTTATCTCCTGTATGAAGTAAGTTTTCTACAGCTCTTTCTTTAGCGACTGCAATAGTAATACCAGGAGGAGAAAAACTTGCTTGACTAACCCAACTTGCAACCATAGCTCCGCTAATCAGATTATCTTCATCTCCTTTTTGAGCAGTCAATATACATAGTGATCCGACGACTCTTCCTAGTGCATTAATTGTTGGATCACTTTTACTGATATTTAAACCTACATTAGCCTTTCTTTGTTGACGTAATTTTGCATTAATTAATTGCTTCCCAAATTGGATACCTGTTTCTTCAAGTTTTTTAATCATTAAAGGATCAGGACTAAATTTGATTTTTATAGGTTCGAATCCAAATTTAAAGCCTCCATCTTTTAATTTTTTTTCAAGTAAATCAAGAGCTTCTCCACTCCATCCATAACTTCCAAATACTCCAGCCGGCTTTCCTCTATCTCCCTCAGCCAAAAGTGAGCCCAGTGCTGAAACAATCGGGGTGGGTGCATGTCCTCCTAATGTTGGCGATCCAATTAAATAGCCATCTGCTTTACGAATTTCAGTGACTAAGCTATCTGATGCGGTGAATTCACAATTAATAATCTTAACTTTGACCCCTGTTTTACTAATTCCTCTAGCAATGGCATCAGCAATAGCAGCAGTATTTCCATATGCACTTGCAAATAATAAAGCAACTCTTAAGTTGCTGTATTTTTGGCTTTCTCCCCAGCTTTGGTAGTTGTTTAATAAACTCCTCCAACTACCGCTGATTGCAGGTCCATGTCCGGGTACTATCGTATCAATCTCAAAGTCTTCAAACTTTTCGATAATACTATTTACTTGGGTAGACATTGGTGCCATTAGACAATCGAAGTAATGTCTTCTCTCTTCTTCCGTGCTACTACTGTTTAATTCAGCCCATTTTTCTTCATAAACATGAGCACCGAATAATTTATCACTCATCAATAAACCAGTTTGCTTTTCAAAAACAATAAGTCCACCAGGCCAGCGAGCTGTTGGCGAGGGAATGAACGTAACCTCAAAATTACTGCTGAGTGTAAGAGTTTCTAATTGTTTAATGATTTGTATATTTGGAAGATCTTCAACTGTCTCCAATGTTTTTTTAGGATTTGTATTTTGCGAAGGTTTTCGTAAATTCCAAATTTCTTTGAATAATTTTGCTCCTGGATTAGAACAAATAACCGTTAGATTTTTATATTTCACATTCATTCTTTTCACAAAAGCTACTTTATTAGGATTGATATGACCCATGACTAACTTTATTGCAGACGAATCACTGCTAATTAATGTCTCAAACTCGTCTAAAAATTCTTTTTCAAATGTTAAACCAGGAGGATGAATTAAAATATAGTCATGTGATTCAGAATCTTCTTGTTGAGAAGACTTCAATAAAAAAGAATTAGTGCAACTACCTTTTTCAAGAGAATATTCAACTTCAAATCTTGTTCTTTTTGGGTTTAGGCTTCTTAAGCAAATGAAGTTCTCCTCAATGGGAATCTGAATGGTTTTTCTTACGAAAGTATTTAAATTTGGCGAAGGAATATTTTCTACTGTCATTATTAATAATTACTACCAACTCTTCTGTGGTGAACTGCTGTTTTACTTTGAGTATTAGATAAATTACCTTTTTCAACAGATGAATAAATGATCCAATGATCTGTTGTCTCCATCCTTTGAATAACTTTACATGAAAGGAACGCTAACGCATCAGATAGAACTGGTCCACCAGCGGCAAGATCATTCATTAATTCAACTCCTTCAAATCGATTAGCACCTGGTGGAAAACGTTTTAAAAAGTGTCTGAAGAGGTGCAAATAGTTATTTTCTTGAAGGATATTGAGAACAAAACGATCATTGACTTGTAATAGTGATTCAATGGCTCTATCTTTAGCCACCGCTACGGTTATTCCAGGGGGTTCAAAACTTGCTTGACTAACCCAACTTGCAACCATCGCACCGTCTCGACTGTCTGAACCTTCACTATCTTTCGCTGTAACAATGTAGAGTCCACCGCTTAAGCAACCAAGTGCTTTATTTAAGTCTCCATCAAGGCTTTTAGTAGCAGCTAAATTTTTCTTTCTAGTAAGAATTTGACCTAAATCTGTACCAGCTTCTTCAAATTGTTGATAAACACTTTTGTTTGGTTCGTCACGAACTCGAAGGGGTTTAAAAGCTTCTTTTTGTCCAAGCTTTCTTAATTGGTTGGTAATAAAGTCAATAGGCTCTTCATTTCCGCCATAAGAGTCATAAGTTGCTACCCACTGCTTTTGTTTTAAGGATGCAAGTAGGGTTCCAATATTGCTTTGCAATTCTGAATCAGATTTGATAGGCCAAGTTGGTACAACGACTGCACTTGCGTCACTAATTAGAGCACTTAACTCTTGAGTGTCTGAAGCAATAAGATCAACTAATTGGACTGGAGCATTTGCCTTGCCTATGCCATGAGCAATTGCTTGACTAAGCCGATCACAAAAACCATATTGGCTGAGATAGCAAACCACAGCGTAATTTTCGCCTGTACTTCTTTGCTGACTCCATTCTCTGTAATGATTCAGCCATAACTGCGTATTAAAACTAAGGATTGGTCCATGTCCAACACCAATAGTATTGATAGTTGGCAATGCATCAATTTTTTTTAATGCTTGAACTACGCTGCGGGCATTAGGACCCATGAGGCAGTCGTAATAAAATCGAAAATCTTCATTTAATAAGCTTGGATTTTCGTCATACAATTTTTCTGAGCAATAATGCAAACCAAACGCATCGCAAGTATATAAAACTTGTGTACCATGATCAAAAGAAAAAATAGTATCTGGCCAGTGTAGATTTGGTGCACTAATAAATTCAATTTTATGCTCGATTCCGCTGATTGAATTAATTTCTAAATTGAGTTCCTCTCCACTTTTGACTGCTCGTGACCTAAAAGGTTGATGAATTTGGTCTTCTAGGAATTTTATAGCTACTTTAGATGCGACGATTTCAATATTTGGGTTTAATTCAATTAAGTATTTTATGAGTCCTGAATGATCCGGCTCCGTATGACTGACTATTAAATAATCAATTTCTGTTGGATTGATTTCTTGTCTTAGCTTTTCAAACCAAATATCTTTAAACTTTAAATGACTTGTATCTATAAGAGCAGTTTTTTTGCCTCTTATTAAAAAGCTATTGTATGTTGTCCCATTTCGAAGGCCAAATTCAATATCAAATCTGCTTCGATCCCAATCCAATGACCTTACAGTGTGTGTATCTATGGCAATTTGTTCACATTGCAGTGAAAGCTTAGGAGTATCACTTTTCTGATTTTCTAAAGCTGTCGATTCAGTAAAAATCATGTTCCTAAAGCCATTAATTGAAGAAAGCTGGAAAGCCGTAACAAATCAGATTGCTAAGTGAAAATACCTAGATCAGTTAAAACATATTAGGATACTGAGGTTTGCAAGTGTGATACTGCTTCCCGTAAATAGTATTTGTTTGCAATAGAGACTGTTCTTGATTGTCTTTTTTGAGTATTTTTCTTTTTCAAAGTCTCATGGGTTTCCATTTTGTTATTGTTTAAGGGTGAGTTGAGCAAATTTGACGTTTTTTGTGATTGTTTTCAAAAACCTTTTTGGAGATAATTTTTAGGTATGGAAAAAAGTTCTTCCTCTTTAATTAATCCGCCATCTCTTTCAGGAGATGAAATAAGAGAAGCATTTATAAACTTTTTCGTTCAACATGATCATAAGAAACTAGAAAGTTCTTCTTTAATTCCAGATGATCCAACAGTTTTATTGACAATTGCAGGGATGTTACCTTTTAAGCCTATATTCTTAGGATTAAAAGAGTCTTCTACTCCGAGAGCAACATCCAGTCAAAAATGTATAAGAACAAATGATATTGAAAATGTAGGAAGAACTGCGAGGCATCATACTTTTTTTGAGATGCTCGGTAATTTTTCTTTTGGTGATTATTTTAAAAAAGAGGCAATTCAATGGGCATGGGAATTATCTACTGAGGTTTTTCGACTAAATCCAAAGAATATAGTCATTAGCGTTTTTAAAGAAGACTTAGAAGCAGAGCAAATATGGAAAGAAGTTGTAGGGGTTGATGCAAAAAGAATCATCAGAATGGGTGCTTCTGATAATTTTTGGTCATCTGGAGCTACAGGACCTTGTGGTCCATGTTCGGAACTTTATTTTGATTTTAAACCCGAATTAGGAAGTGATGAAATAGATCTTGAAGACGATAGTCGATTTATAGAATTTTATAATTTGGTTTTTATGCAATACAACCGCGACTTAAAGGGCAATCTTGAACCATTGGCGAATTGTCATATTGATACAGGAATGGGCTTAGAAAGAATGGCTCAAATTTTGCAAAAAAAATCTAATAATTATGAAACGGATCTTATTTTTCCTCTCATTGAGGCAGCGGCTTTATTAGCTGACATTAAGTATGAAACTACAAATAAAAAAAATAAAACATCATTGAAAATTATCGGAGATCATTGCAGGGCTGTGACTCATTTAATTTGTGATGGTGTTAGTGCTAGTAATCTAGGGCGAGGCTATATTCTTCGTCGTCTCATACGGCGCATGATTCGACATGGTCGACTGGTGGGAATTAATCAGCCGTTTTTACCTCAACTGGCTGAAGTTGCTATTGAGTTGATGAAAAATGCTTATTCTCAATTACTTGAGAAAAAGAAAATTATTCTGAATGAGTTAAAAATCGAAGAATCTCGTTTCCTTGAAACGCTTGAACGGGGAGAGAAACTTTTGTCAGAGATAACAGCTCATGAATGTGATTTTATCTCTGGTGCGCAGGCATTTGAGCTTTATGATACATATGGTTTTCCTTTGGAATTAACAGAAGAGATCGCGAATGAAAAAGGTATTTCTGTTGATATTAATGGTTTTGAGAACGAGATGGCAAAGCAACGTAAACGTGCAAAAGAGGCTTCTGTCAGTATTGATTTAACTGAAGAAGGTTCAATTGAAAGAGAAATTTCTTTATTTGATGAAACAAGATTTGAGGGCTATGAAAAATTAGAAACCACTTCAACTGTGATAGGCATTTTTAAGAATAATGAATCAGTGAAACAAGCTATTAAGGGTGATTTAGTCAAGATTATAGTTAATAGAACGCCTTTTTATGCTGAGTCGGGTGGCCAAATTGGAGATAAAGGCTTAATAACGTCTCAAGATCTTGAGGTATCTATAGAAAATGTTAGAAAAAAGAAGAATATTTTTATTCATTCTGGAATTGTTAATACTGGAGTTCTAAAGATTAACTCATCTGTTCAGATGAATGTTACTCCATCTTTTCGTCAACGAACTACATCAAATCACACCGCTACACATCTATTGCAATCAGCTTTAAAGTTATCGATTGACTCAAGTGTAAGTCAAAGAGGCTCGTTAGTTTCAAATCATCGATTGAGATTTGATTTTAATGCTCCAAAACCTTTGACAATAAAAGAACTTGAAGATATGGAAGTACGAATAAATCAATGGATTAACGAAGATCATCCAATTCAAATTAAAACAATGCCAATTAAGGAGGCTATGGCTGCTGGTGCTTTAGCAATGTTTGGTGAGAAATATGGCGATGTAGTACGTGTTGTAGATGTTCCAGGCGTTTCTATGGAGTTATGTGGAGGAACTCATGTAACTCGTACGTCACAACTAGGTACATTTAAGATTATTAATGAGACAGGTATTGCTTCAGGTATTAGACGAATAGAGGCTATAGCTGGTCCATCAGTTTTAGATTATTTTAATGAACGTGATTTGGTAGTTAAGGAGTTAAGTAAATCATTCAAAGTTCAATCATATGAAATTGTTGAGAGAGTCTCATCTCTTCAACAGGAATTGAAAGATAAAACAAAAGAACTTGTCAAAGTAAAAACTGAGCTCGCTTTGGCGAAGGCATTGGGTTTAGCGAGTTATGCAAAATCTGTTGGTAAGAGTAAATTATTAATTAGACGTTTAGATGGAGTTGACGGATCTGGATTGCAATCTGCGGCTTCAAGTTTGATAGATCATTTAGGTAAGTATTCTGCTGTTATTTTTGGAGGTATTCCAAATCAGGAGATCGATAATAAATTAGTTTTTGTTGCTGCATTTTCTCCTGATCTAGTCTCAGATGGTTTACATGCAGGCAAATTTATAAGTGGGGTTGCAAAAATGTGTGGTGGTGGTGGTGGTGGTCGTCCAAATCTCGCCCAAGCTGGTGGTAGTCAACCTCAATCGTTGGATCTTGCTTTAGAAAAAGCTAATGAGGATTTGACTCAACAACTATCTTAATTTAGCTCTGTAGGTAAGTACTTTGACGGAGGCTTGCTTCTACATGCTCTATCAGTTTTTGTGCATCATGGATTTTTAAATGCCCGCCTTGAATAGCTAATTCGCTTGATTTTCGTAATCGTTCTAATAATATTTCTGGATCATGTTCCAAATATTCAAGAACATTTGATTTTGTATTCCCACGAATGACATGCTCAACTTTATAGTTCCCTTTTTCTGTAAATCTTATATGGACTGCATTAGTACTCCCAAATAAATTATGTAGATTTCCCATTACTTCTTGATAGGCGCCACCCAAGAAAAGACCAATTAGATACTTTTTGTCTTGATTAAATTCATGAAGAGGTAGAAGATTCTTAATTTTTCCATTATCAATAAATTGATCAAGCTTTCCATCTGAATCACATGTTAAATCTGCAAAGTGGCCAAGTTGTTTCGGTTCTTTGCTAAGCCGATGGATCGGCATAATTGGAAAAACTTGATCAATGGCCCAAGTGTCTGGAGCTGATCTAAATACGGAAAGATTGGCGTAATACGTTACGGCTAAGCTTTCGCTTAATTTCTTTAGTTCTTTAGGTAGAGGTATGTTTTTTGGTAACTGATTAACTATTGTTTTTGCACAGGCCCATGTCAACTGCTCAGCTTTTGCACGTTCAACTAAATCTATATAACCGAGTCGAAAAGCCGCAAGTGCATCTGCTTTAAATTTAAGAGAATCATTCCATGCTTCTTGTAGTTTGGCTAAATCTTCTTCTTGGTTAAGTTCTAGAGAATTTATATGGACTAATGTTTCACGTAAATTTCTGACAGAGAGACATTCTTTTTCGTCTTCTTTAGGAATGTCAGAAGGTAACGAATTTTTGCCTAGAATATTGAAGATTAAAATAGAAAAGTGACTAGCAATAGCTCTTCCACTCTCTGTAATTAAAGTGGGTAGTGGTATCTTTTTTGATTCACAACATTCTTTAATTGTTGCTACTACATCATTTGCATAATTTTGAAGTGAATAGTTAGTAGATGCTATTGAGGCAGTTTGACTTCCATCGTAATCAATTCCTAAACCACCTCCAACATCTAAGTATCCCATAGGTGCCCCAAGATTAATTAATTCGGCATAAATTTGTCCTGCTTCTTGTAAGGCATCTTTTAAAACACCTATATCGTTAATTTGACTCCCTAGATGAAAATGTAAAAGCTTTAATTCATTGAGAAGATTTGCTTCTTTTAACCTTTTGATTGCTTTCAATATTTCTGGAATTGAAAGTCCAAATTTTGACTTGTCACCAATCGAGCTACTCCATCTTCCACTGCTTTGACTCGATAGCTTGGCTCGTATTCCTATGAGTGGAGGTGCTCCCAGTAAATTACTAGATTTGATTATAAGATCAACATCACCCGCTTGCTCTATAACTACTATAGGTTGACGTCCAAGCTGCCGTGCTAAAATAGCTGTTTCAATATAACGTTGATCTTTATAGCCATTACATATGAGTAAGGCTTTAGGATCTTCTAGGATTGATAAAGCAATTAGTAACTCTGGTTTGCTTCCAGCTTCTAAGCCAAAATTCCATTTGGAACCACAGGTGATTAATTCTTCAACTACGTGACGCTGTTGATTACATTTGATTGGAAATACACCTTGGTATTTTCCTTGATATTGATAGTCATTAATCGCTTTTTCAAAAGCTTTATGTAAGTTTTTTAAGCAGTCTTCGAGAATATCGTCAAATCTTATTAACAGAGGAAATTTTAGTTTTCGACTTTCGAGTTCATCTAAGAGTTCCATCAAATCATGAGATTTGTTTTTGGAACCGTTAGGACAAATACTAATATTTCCTTTTTCATTGATAGTGAAATAACCTTTTCCCCATCGATCAATCCCATAGAGTTCTGAGCTATTTTGGATAGTCCAAGAGAGAGATTGATTAGTATTTTTCACAGCCATTTATGCGATAACAAAGTTGCCAAGTTTTGATCATTCACGATTAATACAATTAAATCTAAGAACAGTTTTATTAACTGTCATGTTTTACTTGCCAAGAGGGCAGTTTTAGGAAGACTATGGCTTCATATTATTAAATATCGCAATGACTTTGGAAAGAACCTTTGTCGCTATCAAGCCAGATGGGGTGCAAAGAGGTTTAATCGCTGAGATTCTTGGTCGTTTTGAAACAAAAGGATTCAAATTAGTAGGCCTAAAGCAGCTAACACCAAGCAAAGAACTTGCCGAAAAACACTACGGTGTTCACAAAGATCGTCCTTTCTTTTCAGGTTTAGTTGATTTCATAACAAGTGGACCTGTAGTAGCGATGGTTTGGGAGGGTGAAGGTGTTATTGCAAGTGCAAGAAAATTGATTGGATCAACAAAGCCTCTTGAGGCTGAACCTGGAACTATTAGAGGTGATTTGGCTGTGAATATTGGTCGTAATGTCATTCATGGTTCTGATGGTTCTGATACCGCAGTATTTGAAATCGATCTATGGTTCCAGAAAAATGAACTTCTTGATTGGACCCCATCAGATCAATCATGGAGAGTTGAATAAATTATTGTTGAACTTCACATTCTTTTGGTGAGTGATTTTAAAATCTGTCCCATCTGAATTGGGTTAAAAAATTACTTTCCTCTTTACTTAAATAGCTCGAGCAAATTGATTTTCCAATTAATTCTGCAGTTATAGCTGCCAATAGAACTCCATTCCGATGATGCCCAGTAGCAAGCCAGAGTCCATTGATTGATGACATTCCCAGTAAAGGTCCTTCGTCTGGTGTACATGGACGGAAACCCCACCATCTCTCCATATGAGGTAGTTGATTAAGTTCAGGAATAAGAGATTTTATTCCTTTTTGCAGTTCGCGTTGTCCTTTTGGAGTAAGTCCTTTTTGGAAGCCTGCCTCACGTTCACTAGTTGCCCCTACGATTATTAGACCGTCATCTCTTGGAACTAAGTAAATTCCAGGTCCAAAAATAATTCTTTTTAGAATCTGTTTTGGTCCCTGAATTGATAGCATCTGGCCTTTAACCGGAAAAATAGGGAGTGTTTTGAATATTTGTTTGCTCCAGGCTCCGCAGCAGAGAACTGCCTCTTCACTTTTTAAATGATTGATATTTCCATTAATGTCTTTAATTTTGACTCCATTAAATTTATTTGAATCTTTCATTATTTCAATTACTTCAACTCCTTCTTGAAAGTGAACACCTAGTTCCACACAAGCTTTTTCAAGTGCTCTCATTAAAAGTCTTCTATTATCGATTTGACCGTCCTGTCTAAAAAGTAAACCGAATTTCCAGTTGTCTGAGAGTCCTGGAACTTCTTGAAGGAGTTCAATCCTAGTTAGCTTTTCACCAAATTTGTATGTTGGGTAGGATTCACAGTCTTTAAGGTTTTCAAATGGGACAAGAATCCCACAAGTTTTAAGACCACATGGCATTTTGCTATTTGTCTCAATGCTTTCTATCCATCTCGGGTGTCTTTGAAGACTAGTTTGACCAAGACTTAAAAGCTCACCTTTAAGTCCCTCAGCGTGAGGGGCTAGCATTCCAGCAGCAACAAAGCCTGCTGCTTCATTTCTGCTTCTACTTAAAATTTCTACTCGTTTGCCTTTTTGAGCAAGCTCATGGGCTATTGCAAGACCCATTAATCCTCCTCCGAGGATTAACAATGGTTTTTCACTTAAGATACCCATTGCTTGGATTTGGAAAATGTTATTTTCAATGTTTTAGATTACGTTAGCTTTCATGACTGAGCTTTTCTTTCATAAGATTGATATATCTAGGTCAAATTAATGTCAGAATCTAATGTTTCTTGGGAAGTTGTAATCGGATTAGAGACGCATGTGCAGTTAGGGACTAAGAGCAAAATATTTACTAGTGCATCAACTAACTTTGGGGATGATCCAAATACTCATATCGACCCAGTGGTATGTGGCTTACCAGGTACTTTGCCAGTCCTAAATAAAAAGGTTCTGGAATATGCAGTAAAAGCAGCAATGGCTTTGAATTTAAATATTGCCTCTCACAGTAAATTTGATAGAAAGCAGTATTTTTATCCAGACTTACCAAAAAATTATCAAATATCGCAATTTGATGAACCTATTGCAGAAGATGGTTGGATAGAGGTAGAAGTAGCCGAAAAAGGCAAAGAAACTTATATCAAAAGAATAGGTATTGAACGATTACATATGGAGGAAGATGCTGGAAAACTTGTTCACGCAGGTAGTGATCAATTGTCAGGCTCCACCCACTCTTTGGTTGATTACAACAGAGCAGGCGTAGCACTAGCTGAAATAGTTAGTAAACCTGATTTAAGAACAGGTAGAGAGGCTGCGGAGTATGCAGCTGAAATTAGAAGAATTATGCGTTATTTGGGAGTATCTGATGGCAATATGCAGGAGGGGTCTTTGCGATGTGATGTGAATATTTCAGTTCGACCAACTATTAATGATCCATTTGGTACAAAAGTAGAAATCAAAAATATGAATTCATTTTCAGCTATTCAGAAAGCTTGTGAATATGAAATTAAGCGGCAAATTAAAGCTTATGAATCTGGAGAAGAAGTAAGACAAGAAACGAGGTTATGGGATGAAGGTAAGCAACTGACTAAAAGCATGAGATCCAAAGAGGGTAGTAGCGATTATCGTTATTTTCCGGATCCTGATTTAGGTCCAATTGAAGTAAGTCATGCTTTAAAAGAAAAATGGCGCTCAGAATTACCAGAATTGCCAGCTGCAAAAAGGAATAGATACGCAGCAGATCTTGGCCTTTCTATTTATGATGCACGAGTTTTGACTGACGAATCTTCAATGGCTAAATATTTTGAAAAAGTTGTTAATGAAGGAGGAGCACCAAAATCTTCAGCAAATTGGATAACTGGAGATATAGCAGCATTTATTAAATCTAATAGGTTATCATTTGATCAATTATCTTTTAGGCCAAATGAATTAGCAGAAATGTTGAAAATGATTGATGTAGGAGAAATAAGTGGAAAAATTGCTAAAGAAATTTTGCCTGAACTATTAAGTAAAGGTGGTTCTCCAAAGCAATTAGTCAAAGAACGTGGTTTAGGTATGATTGGTGATCCAAAAGTTATTGAGCAAATTATTGATAAATTGATCCTTAATCATCCTAATGAGGTTGAATCTTTTAGAGCTGGGAAGAAGAAACTCCTAGGTTTTTTTGTGGGTCAATTAATGAAGGAAACAAAAGGTAAAGCGGACCCAAAACTTGCTAATCAAATATTAAATAAAAAGTTAAAAGGCTAGAAATTATACAATTTTTTTAGTTGCATTTTCCATGTCTCATTATTATTAGAATTATTAATTATATGATCTGCGAATTGTTTTTTTAAAGCGTTGTCCCATTGTGCATCTATTCTTTGATTAGCTTCTTCGAGACTTAATTGATCTCTTGACTGAAGTCGTTGTAGTTGCATACTTCTAGAGCAATCTATGTAACAAATTTCACTACATAAACCTGTATAATCTTTTTCAAATAGGAGAGGAATAATCAAAATTACTATAGAATTTGATTTTAATTTTTCTAATTCTTCTTCAATTCTTTTGTTTACGAATGGATGTATTATTCCTTCTAGCCAATTTTTTTCAATATTATTTTGAAAAACTATTTTTGCTAATGCTTTGCGATTAATAATTTGATCATTTTTACTTGAATTTTGAATTATTGTATTTCCATATCTCAATAAGACTTTTTTCGCTATTTGACTTTCAGCTTGTAATGCTTCATGAGCATATAAGTCAGCATCTACAATAGGCCATTGCTTGGTTTGAAATAGAAAATCTCCAATGATTGTTTTTCCACTGGCAATGCCTCCAGTGATACCTATTCTTCTTTGCTTGCCTTTCCATCGAAGACAAAGTTTGTTGGTTTGTTTTTGGTCAATCATTAATATTGATAGTAAGTGAAAAATGCTCTTCTGAATTTGAGTAGTTTGACATCTTCTGCATGGTCTCCAATCTCTGGTGGTATTACTACTCCTGATGGTTTTTTAGCAGCTGGCATTTCCGCAGGATTAAAGCCTTCTGGGAAGAAAGATCTTGCTTTGTTGTATGCACCCGATGGTGCTTGTTGCAGTGGGACATTTACTCAATCAGTGACTCGTGCTTATTGCGTAGATCTATGTATTGATCGACTTAAGGTATCTGAGGGAAAAATACGTGCTGTAGTTATCAACTCTGGACACGCAAATGCTTGTACAGGTAGCAGAGGCAAAATTGATAGTGAAATCATCACATATGAGCTTGCTCAACGCCTGGGATTATCTAATGAAGAAGTTTTGATTTGTTCCACGGGTGTGATTGGTGAGCCAATACCTGTTGAAAAGGTTAATAGTCATTTGGATCACCTTATAAATAGTTTAGATAAAGAGGCTTATTTGGATGCAGCAAATGCAATCTTGACAACCGATCTTCAGGTCAAGCAAATTGCTTATCAAGCAGTTTTAGGAGGCAGACGAATAACTATTGGAGGAATGGCGAAAGGTTCAGGTATGATTCATCCTTCAATGGCAACAATGTTGAGTTATATGACATGTGATGCAGGCGTAGATCATGTCTTGTGGTCGGATATTATAAAGCGAGTTGCAGATTCGTCTTTTAATTCTATTACAGTTGATGGAGATACGAGTACAAATGACACTTTTTTAGCTTTTTCTTCTGGAGAAAAATTAGATCCAAGATATTTATCAACCCTTGAAGAGGGACTCCATTTAACTGCTCAGTACTTGGCTAAATCAATTGCAAGGGATGGAGAAGGGGCTAATTGTTTACTTGAGATAAAGGTTGAGGGTGCTCCAAGTGATTTAGATGCTCATGCGGTAGCTCGTACAATAGCTTCATCCTCTTTGGTTAAAACCGCAGTTCATGGTTCTGACCCTAACTGGGGAAGAATTATTGCTGCGCTTGGTCGGGCAGGTACTTCTTTTAATTTCAATGATGTCAAATTATGGATCGGACCGTATCAAATATTTGATAATGGAACACCTCAGGATTTTGATAGACAAACAGTGAGTAATTTTATGAAAGCAAGATTAACAGGGAAATATATGATTGATGATCTTATCAGCATCAGATTAAGCATAGGTATTGGAAACGGTTCGGCTACTGCTTGGGGATGTGATTTGTCTGATCAATATGTTCGTATCAATGCCGACTATACCACTTAACCTGAGATCTATTCTACTGGAACGAATTTGAGTGATTACTTTTTCAAATATACCACTTTTATACCACTTGAACATAAAGAAAGGAATTAATCTTTACCATTTCTTGTAGGGTAAAAACTTCCCACACATTGAAACCTTCACTCTGTCACCTTTCGGATCTTCGACTTTATCTACATTGATTGTAAAATCTATTGCACTCATGATTCCATCACCAAACTTTTCTTGAATCACGTCTTTCATTGGCATGCCATAAACTTGCATGATTTCATAAAAACGATATATCAATGGATCGGTTGGAATTACTGGATCTAGTGATCCTTTTACTGGTGGAGTTGTCAATATCTCTTTAAGTTCCGTACCAAGTCCTAAAGTAGTTAATAATTTATCAGCCTCTTCATCACTGGCAGTTGATTGTCCATAAAAAAGACTAGCAACCCAGACTTCATCTAGTCCTAATAGAATCCCAATATCTGCAAAGGTTAATCCTTTTTCTTTTTTTGCTTTTAATAATAATTGAGTTGATTCAGGAAATGACATAGAAACAAATTTAACAACGTAAAGAGAGGTATATCTAACGAGAGATATTCATTAGATAGGTAATTAAATACGATTAAATCTTGATTGTTTCAGTTAGAATAGTTACAAAATTGCATTATTAATAATGTATGCAAATTAACAATAAAAATTGTATTTTTGTGCGATCGAGTTCATTTATTTTTATGGCTAAAATTTTAAATCTTAGTAGACTTCTAAAAATTTTTATAATAAATCATATTTTGAATCCTCCTTTATCTCTTTCCAAAGGTCTCCTAATGATTGATTGAAACCATTTAATCTGAGGAAACTTCTAGATTGATTAACTCTATCTTGAATAATTTTTTCCTGCGGAGTCATTTCACTAGAGGAATCAGACATTTGTTTAAGCCTAATAATTAATAATATTAATAATGAATTTTCTTGAATATCATGACAAGTGATAGTCGCTACAATATAAGTACTTTTAATAGTTAATCACCATTTTCATTTCTTTAATATATTGGTGAAAATTATCTATATAAAATAGCTATATACCCTTTTGTACCGAAATTTATTTAAAGTAAATGAAAATAAGTAAAATTTTATTTTTTATATCATCTACATGAGTTAGTTATATACCACTAAAATACCGGTAAGTCTTCTACAACTGGGTTTTCGGGGGAAAAACTGCAAATATACCACTAAAATACCACTAACTTAATCCTTGCAATCAACTGCTATCACTGGGTTTTGATTCTTATGTACGTATCAATGCCGAATATACGATGTAGCCTAGAAAGGCTGATATAGGAAAGGGTTTATGGGAAACTGGAACGAAGGGTAACACTAAGGTAACAGTACTAAAAGACATATCCTTTGGTCCTGTGTACCGACTTGCTAAGGGGTACGAGGGGTAAATATAGTCCTGGCTTATACGTTTTAGAAAGAGAAAAAATCCTCTGTTCGTCTTTGCTTAATCTGTAAAAAATTATTATTTTTGGAACTATTGTTAGTTGATAATAAAGGATTAACATAACTGATTTTTGTTATTTTAGTTTGAGACTGATTTGATGATTTTAGTTGAGCCATTGATAATAAAGATTTTGTCGATTGATTCTCTGTCTTCATATTGACCTGACTAGTGTTCACTCCTTTATATGAATTTTGGATAGATTGGATCCTTAAAAGACTTGATCCTCCTATGGCTACAACAGCTAAACTACCAATCCCCCAAAATTTCGAAGGTGGTATGAAATTTAGCTTTTTAATATTTTGCTTTTCTGTTCTTTCGTGATTCACTGTTGCTGACTCAAGAGTTAATTGATCTTCTAGCTTTTCTTTGACTAATTCAAGATGTAAACTATCGTCTACTTTTTCAACAAATTGATTTGTTTGTTTGTCGAGGATGCTGTGAAAGTAATAACCTATTAATGCAAACACAATTAATAGAAAAAGTATCAATATTGCATCTGTAGGAATTGAAATTGTACTAGCATCGGTCAACTCAAGCTCAGTGATTCCAAGGGACATTTAAAATCTATAACTCTATATATTAAAACTACCTCTAAAAAATATGGCTAGAGTTCTTTACTTATCTATTTAATTTCAATGCGTATTAATACTGGCTATACAATTTGAAAGCGTGATTAGTTTGCGCCCATTACTTTTATTTGATTACCATCATCACAGAATTTCATCAACTCTTTTTCATCCTCATCAGTAAATATTTCTACTCTTCTTGCATATACGGCATCTACATTTAAGTCTTCGATCATTTCATAACCGAAGAACTCCAATAATTCCTCCTGATTTTTAAAACATCTATCACTCCACTCATAATTTTTGTTCCCCTTCGCATTTTCATACTCATAGCACTCATAAAAATAATCAGTTCTATATCGCTCTACTAATGCAAACTCTTTTTGCTCGTCCTCAGGGAGTCTGTCGTAAATTTTCCACCCAATTATCAAGACTGGCATACATCTGCAGCTTCAATTTTTTTAGTCCTTTCCTGAAAACTTGAACTGCAATCTGGTGAAGATTGTTCTCGAATGCCTTTTAACTTTTTCCATCTGATGAAGAGAGCGCTAAGTAACCAACTATCAGTTAATGACTTTGCACCATTTTTTAATAGGTTCTCTTGTTTCTTATTGAACTTTTCTGAGTCAAATAGTTCTTGTTTCCAATCTATTTTTTCAGTCATTGACTTTTGGCCTCAACTTGTAGAAGGTTGCTTCACAGCGACAAGAAACACCTTTGAAGTGATCTGGGAAAGATTTCATCCAAGTAGCAATTGCCATCGTCACGGGATGCCCACCTTTGATGTGAAAGACAACCTCTTTGTTTTTTTGTCTATGAAATGCGGAGGAAGACTCATATTGCTATCTATTCATTTCATCAATACCTTTCTATTAACTACCCTGCAAAAGGGGTTTCTTGATTTTGCGACCTTATCAGCATCCTCAAATTTATCTACATGAACTATTTCTTTGATGACCATTCCTCCAACGAAACAAGAAACTTCAACTTTCATTGTTGACCTCCTCCCAGTCGGGAATGAAGAGTTCATCTTTAATTGATAGGTCTATGAAAACCCACTCTCCTACGTTAAGCAATAGAGTATTAAATCAATGATCATGCTGTATTGATACTTTTGTTGTGTTTGCAATGTCAATTACGTATCTTCCCAAGCGATCTTTCCATATTGATTGAACAAGTAATAACCACGATGCTTTTTGGGCTTGAATAAAGTTTGTTTATGGATATTACTCAACGACTCATCATTGCTTGGGCTTCTCAAAGAGGAACTTATCTAGGTAAGTTACATAGGTATGAAGATAGTTATGCGGTTAGCCAAGAATTTTGTGAGTGGACAACATCATTCAATGTCTACCTTAAGGACTTAAAGCTGCGACACTTCAAGTTCTAACCTTTAATAAGGAAAACCGTACTGGTCAACCAGCTCAATAGCTGAGTTGCCTAGACATAATATTTGATACGTTGTGTAGGTTTGTCAATCACCTGCATGTGCTTAAAAAGGTTTTGCAAAGCACCTTTTTGACACTCAACTAGAGCTAGGGAAATTGTTCTGCATAGCAATTTCCCTCTCTCGCTAAGAAGTTAATTAAACTTATTTCTATGAGCTACCCCAAGGCATCTTTAACCTTTTCGCCCGCACCTGACAAACCTAATACTGCACTGAGTGAGAACTGTCTTCATGAAATACAAATGCAGCTCATGAACAAACAAGAGCTAAGGCTTAGATATATCCAGCTTATGAATGATGCGCAGAAGATACTTGGTAGAGATGAGGCTATTGACCTCATCAAAGAATCTGAGGTGATTTGGGAAAAACTTAGTGCTTAGATAGTTTTCTTTTTTTAACTCTTGTTTTCCCAATATTTTCTAAGGCAATCATTTTTACTATCTCGCTATTAGAACAATTAGTATACTCTTGCAGCAATTTGCATTGAGAGTTGATATCTCATCAGATTTATATGATCTCAATAAATTGTTCATCGGTATACCGGAAATAACTCATATTTTATAAGTTACTTTTATTAGGTCACGTTTATTTATAAATAGTTTCTATTGCTATGAGGTTTAATTAGTTAACCGAACTTTGAGAACTCACAGTTAGCAATTAGGTGATAGAGAATATATTAGGTTTGAAGCTATTAATGAAAAAATTGATTCCTTACCTTCTTTTTTCTGCAACTACTCTGCACACAGTTCTTGGTGTTTCATCAGTGATGGCATTGGGATGTGGCGCACACTCAGACAAATCTGAAGTTGTTTTTGAAGAAAGTGATACCGATAGTCAAGAAAAAATTTTTTCTTCTAAAACAAATTAAAAATTACCAGCAAATATCTACTCTCTGTCGGTTTGGTTTTATATTTTTGACTTAGTATCTTCACTTAATCCAATTCTGGAAAAAGCATATTTATATACGCCATTATTATTACAACCAGTGGAGGCATATTTGTTTTGTCTTCTTTCGTGAGTAGCTTAATCCCTGATATGAAGCCCTTAGCTTCTTGTTCACTAATTTTGTATTCTGGATTTTTTTCTACTTGGTTAACGACAGATTGAATTTGATTAAAAGAATCCATTAATACATGTCTTGTTCTATACCAATAAAACGAAAGAGATATTTGACTTCAAGCATAGATTAAGAAAACTTATCATCCTATGTAATTAGGGCTTGGGGTCCTGAGATTTGGGATAAATTTTATATGGACTAAAACTCAGAATCGTGCATGAATGTTTGATGAATTCTTTCAAGCATTAAGGGTGATTCGTTGGTTTTCTCAAAAGTCTTATTTTAGCTTGTGTTTTAGGCTCAATAATCTATTTTTGATTGTCTGTTCCTTTTTATTTCACCTCGCCTCTTCTTTGATTCCACTCTCTTCTTTTGTGATGCTCTTGTAGGAATGGTTTCCCTTCTCTTCTTAGGAGGTGGTTTTAACAGCTCTCGTAAGGTTGAGGCAAGTCTACTTAACGCTAATTGTCGGTTCTGATATTGTGTTCTTTTATCCTGAACAGCTATACAAATAGAACCATTGATTAGCTTTACTTCATCCTGAAATGAGATCTTGTGCTTCTGGTATGGCGTTAAAGTTTTTGATTCAGATACGTTAAATACAATTTCAGCTCGACTGTCTGTCTTATTAATGTTCTGTCCACCTGCCCCTGATGATCTAGAAAATCTCCAATGTATTTCATCGGCTGGTATTTCAAGTTTAGTATTAATCCGAAGATTCATTTCTCTTCTTTATCCAGCCAATCGAAGTGAGCTCATTTCTAAAGGATTCTGCTTTCTTTCTTTTGTAATCTCAGTTGGAGAGAAAAATACGAATGAATCAGTGTTGGTCACTTCTGGACATTTTTTATTAGGACCACATACAAATAAATATGTTTCACCATTAACACTTGCATAGGGAAGTTTTACACAAATAGCTCCAATGTTCTTTTCAAGTAATGTCCATATTTTCTTTTTATCTATACATTCTTGAAAGAGATCGTTGAGTTTATTTTCACTACTAACTCCTTTCATAGTTAGAGTAAAGTAATGATTAATAAAAATCTCTCTAGCATTAGCTTCAGACTCTTTGCTGAGTATTCGTGCCATATAATGGCATTCCTCTAGAACATATTCTTGACTATCTAATTTAGATAGCACCCATCCAATATCTTTCTCACTCACTCCTCTTTCACTAAGAATAAATTCGAAGGAATGTTCATGATTAGGACCTTTCCCCATCTAAAGGTTCCACAAATTTGTAATTGATTATGACATATAAAACTAACATTTGTATCTTTCCAATCTACCTACTCTACAGGTAATACGTATTCAAAAAATTTTCGTTAAAAATTTGAGCAGCTCCTAGAACTGCTTCCATTAGGAGCTTAAAAGAAGTTCACTATTTTTTCCTCTTGGTTTGATCAGTTACTTCTCCTGGACCCGAAAGTACTTTTGAAGAACTAGGAATTAAAAACTGGCCAATCAAAACTTTTGAAGTAAGGTGTTATGTTTGGACTTATCACGATCAAGAGTTGCCTTGTTATTGAAGATGAAGTTGTGCTAATTCTTGGTGGAGGAAAACCTGTGAAATTTTGTGAACATGATTTAGTCGTTTTCTCAGCAGGAATGAAATGTAAGTGGGATGTTCATAACGCAATTCGCAAGTATTATAGTTTTAGAAATAAAATATGTATGTACTTATAAATTAGATGAAAAACATTTCTAAAATTATTGCAATAACTATCGTTGTAGTTTTTGTCCTCTCAGCTTTTGCAGGATTGTTTGGAACACTTTTATCTAGCTAAGCGATTGTCTTATGACTTATAAAATCATTAGGTATGACAAAGAGTCTGATGATATTACTGAGCAATCATTTAATAGCTATGACGAAGCTTACGATTTATTAGAGGAAATATACGCTGATGTTTGTTGTTCTGATGCTGATTATGGGGATCGTCCCTATTATGAAATTATTCAGGTAGATGAATGAAAATTATAGATAGTCATAAGCGGCTAATTGCTTGGTATCAAAATAAGCGGGGTCTCAGCGAGTATAGATTGCTTTGGCTTGTCTTTTTTAAAGATGTCTTCATTGCTTTGAGATTTGAAAGACTAATTTTATATTAGATGTTTGATCAAGAAGCTCTGTTAGAATTTTTAAATTCACCTGAGGGAATTAATAAAATCATTGTTGGAATTATTTTAGTGGGAGCTATTAATGCAATCTTTATAACATATAGTGTTAGGTCTACTTACGGAGACGCGAAAAAAGAAAGAGAAAAACTAAAAATTCAAAAAGCTAAAATTGATAAATTATCCCCTAAATAGGAATTGAAAGTATGCCTCTGTTAAAAATATTGACTCAAGCTTCTAGAGGTAGACGTCTCAATTTTATATGCGTCATGTCTTTTCCAGTAATTGTTTATGCAGCATATGTTTTAATGGATCGCTTTATGCCTTTGTTTATGCTTGGATTTATAGTTTGGCTATTGTATAATTGGACTGGAAAAGGGGTTTTTGGTGATAAGCCAATTACATTTATAGGGATGTAAAAGTGAAGATAATCTTTTCTATTGCTATTTTTTGTTGCCTTACTTTCCCTACTGTACGCATAAGTCTTGCCGCTGTACTAGAGGCTACATCTAATTATCTATATGAATCAGCCAAGAAGGAAAAAACTTTCATTCCTTATTGGCTCAAGAAAGTAAGTAATGACTAAGTATTCATCATAATGATTCTTACCTTTTGGTAAGTTCAATACCATTCTGCTTCTTATAAGACTGTTGATAGTCTTTCTTATAGTAATTTCGAACATGCGAAGTTAATCAGTAAATTGCAACTTTCCAGTTCTCCTTTTTCTTTAATATTTTTGCTTTGAAATAAATTACAGTCAATTTCTATATATTTGCAGTATTCTTGAAGCAATCTTTTTCCTATTCATCTCTTCGCTTGGATTCTTTTTTCCAGTTTTTACAAGTGTCTTTGATATCTCAATTTCGGGAATCGTGTTTCTGTTTTATCACTTCACTAATTGGCTAGAGGCTAAATCACTTTACAAAATATGGATTTGAGAAGAATAAATTATCAGCTCAATAATTGGTACATGTGTTTATATCAACTTGTGGATGAGTTGATTTTTAAAACTTAGGTTAAGGTTTTTGAAATCTTTCAATTAACAATTGTGAGCCATAGTCAAGATATTGAAGAATTAATAGCTGATTCTATGACCGGACTTATGATCAGAGCTGAAAAACTTAATGAATCAGATCAATTAGCTATTAGTGAGGAGTTTAGAGAGTGGTTGAGTGAGGGAGTTAGGCTTGAGGACGTCTTGAAATTAGTGACTGTAAAAAAACAATCCTAAATTAGGTGATGAAATTCATGCTGCAATTTTGTCAATATCTAATAATTTGGCGATATCACTATCAATAACATCTCCTTCTTGTTTACGTTCTACGAATTTATCAAAGTCAATAATATTAAAACTTTTTCGCTTGATTTCTGCATTTTTATTTAAGTAATCGAGTGAGACTAAAAATACAGGAATAACGCAGAATGGAATCACTAAGATGTAGAACTCAATAGACATTTTAATTAATAATAATAAATTAAGCTTTACTTAAGTAGTAAATGATTGCAATAGGAGTACGAGTAATTTGCTGCTTTCCTTATAAGTTCAGTTTTTGGAAATTTAATGACATGTCAAAAATCTATTTCTAGGTGAGTTGAGTTCTCATAAAAAGAACCTACGATTTCTGCTTAGTTGATTGTTGGTTTCTGACTCTTTTAGGCAGCTTTATCTTGCAGCCGACCATACCGATATCTCATTAAGTCTATTACTTGATCCTTTGTACTCCAGTTTTTAATTCGATCCTTAATGGTCAGTAGCTGTGATTCAGTGAGCTCAAGACGTGCTTTTTCTAGATTTGTCATTTATTTAGATACTCGTGGCAGTGATGATGATGATTTGCAAGCAGAGCAAACAGCAAAGGGTGACCATGGAGGCTCAAATATTATGATTGGATGAATCAATTTTCACATGTCTGTATAGCTTGTCAATTCCCTTCATGAACTAAACAATAACTTAGACGTATCTCCTAGATACTCACTACAGCACCAGAGCTGACATCGTACTCTTCAGACTGAAATGTAATAGGTTTATCTAACTTTTTGTTTGATTACTATTTATATTATGCAACTTTTGAATCTTCCTTTTCATGTAATTCTTTTTTGACCTTAGAATACTTCCTGCCAATTTTGTATTGTCTATGAAATAAATTTAACTGGTTACTGTCATCGTCTGTAGCTTTAGTTTCTATCTCTGCTATTGGTTTAGTCATTTGACTCCATACAAAAAGCATTGCAAGCGCAGACACAAGTAATGGAAGATATGCTTTGATTAAACTAACGACTACCAGAGTAGTTATGAAGCAAAGAGAAAAGACAGTCCATTTATGTATTTTACTTTTTTCTACCTTTTTCTTTTTTGATTTTGAAGAGGCAATGATTGGTAGATCAGGAGTCATTCGTTACTGAGTTGTAGGTGTATTGGATTAGAGGATGCAGAACTTATATGATCTATCGCAAAAAAATTTATTTTCAAACCAGCTTTATTTGATAGATATTTTTCTATTCGATTTAAATAGCTTACAATTTTTGGACCGTTGTGATATCGGAAGTACGGTGTTTGCTAAGGACACAGAGATTCTCTTTAACTAGATGATTTTTAACAAATTCAATCAAGCTTGTAAATGTTTCTGGATGAATTGCCCATAGACTTTAGTAATTTGCTTATTTTGCGACAGGTTTAATGAGCTAGTGTCTTTTATCTATGTGTTGTTGAAAAGGTTTCTTTAGTTTCTCTAAGTAATCGATCTCTGGTTGCTTTTTCAGAGATCAGATGAAGAAGCTGAGTAGAGGACTTTTAAAATGTCTTTTGCTACTTTTATAAAAAAGATAAGCAAATAAAATTGAATCTCAATACCATTGTGATTCAAAGAAAATTAGTCTATTCATAGATTAATTCATCTAAAGACAACTTAAAAGTTTCTTAGAGAAGTAACTCAAATAAACTAGGGGGGAATCAATATTAATAATTGAAGAAAAATCTAAATTAGCTATTGAAAATAGAAGTAAAAGGATGCGCTTTCTATATCCAACCAATTTGTATCTAAAAATTAGATAAATCTATGAAGAAAAATATTGATTGGACTCAGAATATGAGAATGTAATAAATTAACTTAATTATTCAATTTTGCATTTTAGCTCTGCTAGTGCTTCATTAGGCAGCCCAAGAAAAGTATCTAAGATTTTATGACCAGTTTTCGGGATTGTTGCAATACCTACCAGTTTTGTTGTGCCATTTCTCTGAAGAACAAGACCTTCTCCTTCATGTATTTTACCTTTTACTTTTCCAGTTTTGAGTAGGGTTTTAACTATCAACTCAGGAAATTGAAGCATAGGTCCAATGCTAAAAAGAAATTTGGATTCAAATCTCAATAACACTTCTCCAGAATTCTCATCAATAGTTCCTTCAAGATGATCCATAGACATTTGTATCTTGAAACCTAGAGGTAATGGGAGAGATAAAAATTTAGTTGTTTTTGAAGTAAGAGGAGGAATTGAAAATGTTTTAGATGAAAACTTAATATGTAGGAGATCGTTTTTCTGATTTGGTAGTACTGTCGCTTTACCTCCTCCCCCATAAGCATTGTAGGTAAATGGAGGATATTTACCAATTTTTAATCGACATCCCTCTAAACTCTTTAAATGCATAGGACTTGAATAACTCGTTGTCTTTATCTTATTAGAAATGACTTTTTTCATGTAAGTTAATCATAGCTAATATTTTTTATTTATAGAATTTGAATAATATCTGGATTAGTTGATAATTAATTTTTTTACACTAATACATCGCATAGATTCGACCAACGTTTTATTTGCTTTGCTTATCTAGAAGCTTAATTGAAGCTTGGAACTACTCATGAATTATTTTTTATTACCTTAAGCCCAGCACTCAAGACGAAAGTAGAATTTTAAAACATTATGTTCATTTGGTCATCCTGCTTAAGTTTATGCAACGCATAAATTATAATGATTAATAAATAGTGTTATTTATGTCTGACAACTTAACTCCAGATTGGTCCTCAGAATTCGAACACTATAAAAAACTTTCTAGAGATGTAGTGACCAATGAAGATATAATCAACTTTTTTAATCAACACCAGAAAGCTTTTTATCTTGACAGCTTTTCTTCAAGTTGGGCCAAAATGATGGAGGAATATGAAGTCAAAGAAAGTTTAAGTACAGATCAACTAAATAAACTTGAAGAAATGCAATGGCAAGAAATGCCTGATTCTTTAAAATTATTTGCTTATGATTTTTGTATTAAGAATGGATTTTGTTTTACTGGAACATCAAGTTGATCTAGTCATTTATGTAATGTAGTTGGCATATAAATATTTGTCAGTCTACTAAATATAGAGATTATTTTTTTTATGGGTATTTTTTTTGATTTCCTGTTTAATACCAGTATATATTAGCGCTTAAGATCTCCTTTCCTTTTATCTTTTAATCTCGCTCGATTGGAAAGCCATGATTTGAAGTTTTCATCCTCTACTTTTTCTCTCCATTCTTTAGATGATATGGGTAGTTTTGTTTTTTTCTTTTGCTTATTTTTATTAAACGTCAAATATAAATTGAGATAAGCTGCCACTACTAACATACAGAGAAGAATGGTATTGATATGCATTGTTTAAGATTTTTTTTCTACATCAAGGATAATCAACTTGATCCAAAAAAGATATGACTTAAAGATGGTTGGATCATTTTCAGAGTCATAAAATTGGTATAAATTTATTTTTACTAACTCTATGATTTTTTTAAGAGTCCATTGTTCTCGTTTGATTCAGAAAAATCTAAAAGAAGATAATAACGAGTTTTTACTCTAAAAATAAGTTGATCCACCCAATAATTTGAACCAGCCTGATCGTAATCCCTTCCTAAACGATTGACATAGAGAGTAGTTACATAGCTTTCATTAGAGACATTTCTCTATAACGCTGCTTGAATTGAGCAGAAGCTAAAATGTTGACGCAACTGCTTGTGCATCATCTTTCCCAGAACTGAAATTACCAATCCAATAACGTAATCCGTTTGGATCAGGTAGACGTTTAAACGAAGCGTTATATATCCTGAATATTTTCTCAAAGGTATCGAATGATCAAGGAGGTTAAAAAGTCAGATTGGCTTAACTCATCGCTATCGGTAAATCCAGAGGGAATAATATTAGAACCATGAATTGAATATGAAGATCTTAAATATCGATCACTACTCCGGGCTACTCCATAGTTTGATTAGTGAAAATACAAATCAATCCTATTAATATTTAGAAACGGGAGTGATTTATAAGAATTTCGAAAAAACTAATATTTTACTGATTTAAATTATTGGCACTCACTTCTCTGATTTTTATATATAATTATTTTATCTGAGATTCTTATCAATTAGCTATTAAAAAATTATTTACTAATTTTTTAATAGCTTTTCTTAGATTTTATAAAAGTAATTGCTTATTTTATTATGTATATAATTAAAAAAGAAGCTTTTATAATTATATTAGTCTTATTGTTGAGTTTTTTCTTCCAGCCATCAATTTCACAAGCGGTTGAGTTGGATTTAACGTCAGCTCAAAATGCAGTTGGCAAGAGATTCGCAAGTAAATTTTGTGAAGCAAAGGAAAAGGGATTTACCTCAGAATCTTCTAGTGAGTTTGCATTAAATAATACTTACTTAAAATTTGTAGCTTTTCCTGAAGATGAAAGGTTTGTAGAAGATCTTTGGAAATTTACTATAGAAAGAATTCGAAAAGATTGTGGTAATTATCTTACTATGGATGAAGAGAGTAATTTAAGAGATTTTTTTGAAGAAGAAGGAGAAATTGCAAGTAATCGCGATTTGTATTTGCCACATTAATGAAGAACATATATGATTTTGTAGTCATAGGAGCAGGTATATCTGCTTGTACATTTGCATCATCTTTGAACAAAAGATTTTCTGATGCTTCTATATTATTGGTTGAACATGGCAGGAAAATTGGAGGGAGAGCAACAACGAGAAAATCAAGAAAAAATAAAATTCTTGAATTTGATCATGGCTTACCATCTATTACATTTAGTCAATATATATCACAAGATATAATGACATTAATTTTGCCATTAATAGATTCAAAAAAATTAGAAGATATCTCAAATAAAATTTTATTAATGAATAAATTTGGTTTATTAAATAGTTTATCTACTAACGATAAAATCTATAGAAGCCTTCCTTTTATGGCAAATTTTTGCGAATCAATAATTAACCAATCCACTAACCCAAAGAAAATAAATTTTTTATTTCAATCACTAACTAAATCAATTAAACGTGGAAATAATTTATGGAAGACACAAGTTAACAATGAAGTCTTTATAGAATCTAAAAATTTGATTTTATCTAGTTCTTTGATGGCACACCCAAGAAGCTTGGAAATTCTGAATACTACATCTTTACCACTTAGGGATGCTTTCATTCCAGGTCAGGATCAAGTGGTTGATGCTTTATTAAGAGAAACAAGTAAATTAAATTATATTAAGCGAAAAATTTATATTTTACATGTTTCTAACTTGGTATTAGTTCAAAACTTTAATAATCAATATTTGCAAATTCTCTTTTCAAATGTAATTATAGATAATCTAAATTTCGAAAGAATAATTTTTCAAAGACAATCCGATGGATCAATTATTATTCTTTTACACTGTTCTTATGTCAATAAGAAACCCGAGATTAATATTGATCATATTATTAAATCGTTAATATTATTATTTATGAACTATCAAATATTTCTTGATCTATTTCTACACGCAAAACTTATAGATGAAATGGATTGGAGAGCGTCTCAACCTCTTAATCATTTATTACCTAAAGAATTACAGTGGTCTTCCATCGGCAAGATTGGTTTTTGTGGTGATTGGTTTGATATGGGTAGTTTTGGGGCCGTAGAGACGGCGATGAATAGTTCAATCAGACTGGCAAAATTATTGAACTGGAATTGACTGTTATAAATATGAGAGATAAAAAAAATTATTTTAGATTTATCAAAATTTCAAAGAATATATGTTTTTTGCCTTGCTTTATTTATATGTAGTAGATATACATGATTTGTATTTATTTTTATTATGATTACGGTTGTTTTTCTGCTTGCTTTAGGACTGGCTGCCTGGACTTTCTCAACATTAATGAGTAAGGGTAAGCATCAAGATGAAATTACTAAAGAGCTAGGAAATATTTTTGAAAGCTTAAAGTTGCTAAGCTCTTCGATTGCTGCGCTTGTAAAACTTCTTATGAAGGATTCTATTGCTTCTGCTAAGGATGAGGACTTTCAACCTATAAGTTCGAATGTTATTGATCTTTTAAAGGTAGAAAAGAAAGACAAAGAAGAAGCGGCTTGACTATTGGAATAACGTATTTAGCTTTCTCTTGAAAAGGTTTACTTTTTATTTTATTTCAAACCTTAGCTTCTTCTAATCCATGAAGGGGCTCCAGTGAACCATTCGCCAATATCATCTTGATTGGGATTGTATGTTGAATGGGGTTCATTGGAACTTAGATCTAGTCCATCGAGGAGTTCATCTATAGGGTTGGAAATAGCTTTATTGCGTTGAATACGTGAGGCTTTTCTAAGCCAACTAGATACATTTTGATTTTTCGTCGCATATTTATTGATATAAATTCTTTCTTCAAGAGTTACTTGACTTCCCACAGAGAGTCTAGTTAATATTTCTTGTATTCGAAGACGAGAGGATGTCGTTAGCATTTTTGATTATCAATTCTATTCTTTCTAGCTTGGAATAAATTAAGTGCAAGTTGAGTTGATGCAACTTTAGAATTTATTTTAATTTTCTAGAAATTTTTCTATAGTCTTTTGACGATTTGCTTTAGCTTGTCTCTTTTCCTTTGATTCCACTCTTGGTCTTTATATATGACATTTAATTTAGTTATGAAATTCATTTAACAACTTTTTTGGATTGATTATATTTTCAACACAAATCATTTGATATAAGCTATCTCAAACTTATTCATAATTTATTATGTGAAAATTTTTTTAAAGTCTCCATATCAATAATTTTTAAAGTACTTTCTTCTGTTGCTTCAAGATCAATTAAAGGAGCCATTCCGTCATCAAATGCTTCTTTCCATCTCGGAGCACAAAGACACCAATGGTCGCCTTTTTTTAAGCCAGGAAATCCGATTTGAGGCGTAGAGAGATCATTCCCTTGAGCTTTGCTGTAAGAAAGAAATTGTTCACTCATAACAGCACAAACAGTATGCATCCCTTGATCAGAGTTGTCTGTTCTGCATGATCCATCTCGATACCATCCAGTCATAGGATTGCAACTACAAGATTTCAGTTCAGTACCTAAAACGTTTTTTTGCGACATGTCTTGTATATTCCTTGTGGTTATAGTATGACTTGTTCTAATTATTTCTCAAATATTCAAGGTAAAAAAAGATGACTGCACCATTAATACGAGGTGCCTCTGGGATAGAGGGCGAAAAATTAACTTATGCTTCTATTAATGAAAATAATAAGGAAATTTATACGTTTACAGCTAATGAGACAGTTTATTGGTCTATAAGTGGGGGAGAGAAAAGTCTTTTTACGATTGATAAAGATACTGGAGAATTAAGCTTTAAAGAAGCTCCTGATTATGAAACAATTAAGAAATTAAATGGAACAACTATAGAATTCAATACTAATTTTGCAAGTCAAAGTGTGGGTAATAAATTTTTTGTAGAGGTTTATAATGATCAAAATCAAACCAATAAAACTACACCTATTACTGCCGAAAATTTTATTAAATATGTCAGTGATGGTTCATATAATCAGACTTTAATTCATAGATTAGTTTCTGATTTTGTTATTCAGGGTGGCGGATATACCTGGCCCACTATCCCAAGTAATGAAAGTGGTGGATATCCATTAAAAGTTAAATCTAAAGGTGAAATAATTAATGAACCTATTAATTCAAATTTGATGGGCACTATAGCAATGGCAAAAGTTTCAGGGCAGCCAAATAGTGCTACATCTGAGTGGTTTGTAAATTTGTCTGATAATCTAAATCTTGATTCTCAAAATGAGGGCTTTAGTGTTTTTGGTCATCTATTAGGAGATACTATTGAGAATCCTCTTTTATTAAATAACCAAACTATATATAATGTAAATTATTCTGATATTTCTTTAAACTTACCCCAGTTACCTTTATTTAATATTCAGGGTAATGCTCTAAACAGTGATAATTACTTTGCTATTAATACTATTACGACTATTAGTGAACGCCCTAGTGAAATTGAGAATATATTTAATGTGATCGTTACGGCTACTGACTCAAATGGAAATAAATCCAATCAATATGTAATTGTCAATGTTAAAGATATCCAAGGAGAGGTTCTTAATGGTCTTGAGAGGCAAGACACACTCAAAGGAGGTTTAGGTAATGATATTTTCCAGGGAAATGGTGGGAACGATACGATTGATGGTGGGGCTGATTATGACATAGCAACTTACTCAGGTAATTTTTCTGACTATGCATTTTCAATCGCTAAAAAAATAGTTACCGTGACTGATAATCGATCATCCACTAACGATGGAATAGACCAATTGTCTAATATTGAGAAGCTTACATTTGCCGATAAAAATGCTTTGGTAACCAGTAAAGAAATTAAAGCAATTCATTCTTTAGGGTTTCAATCATTAAAAGTGTATGCAGATAAAAGTGATACTTATAAATTTTATGACTTAGGTAATGATAAATATGGCGTAGGTACTTCTGATGGTATAGATGAGCTGACTGGAGCATCTATTCTCAAATTTGAAGATAAAGAAATGAACCTAGTTGATGATATCAAAGCAACTTTTGATCAGGTCACTGGGTTAAACACTGATTCTGGAAAAATGTTCAGGCTATATAACGCTTCGTTTAAACGTCTACCTGATCCAGAGGGATTACGTTATTGGATTAGTAATTTTAGCTCTGGGAAAGATGATGAACGAGCAGTAGCGTCATCATTTATTCTCTCTGATGAATTTGCTGAACGCTATGGAGATAACGTAACTAATGCTAAATATGTTGAAACTTTGTATGTCAATGTGTTAGGTAGAGATTATGACCAATCGGGCTATAACTATTGGTTAGGCAACTTAAATAGTGGAATTGAAACTAGATATGAATTGCTTTTAGGATTTGCGGAATCCGCAGAAAATAAATCACTTTTTTCTGAAATGACGCGCTTCTATTAACGATTTGATTTTCAAAGGATAGAGGTAACAACTTATCATGGTCCCCTCTTTGATTTCTTAAGGTTACGGCTTTAGTGATTCATCTTTTCTCTATTTTTTGTAGCTCATTTATGTTTTGGTAGAAAAATGTGTGGAATACTTCAAAATATTGTTCATTAGATGTGGGTATAATCAGTTAGAGACTACAAGGTTTGGGTAATTTGATTGTAGTTTTGTATTGCTGTGGTTTATTTGATTAAAAGTTACGTTAAAGATAAAATTTTCTTTTTCCCTTCCTAAATTCATACATGACTTGCGAAGCTTTGAAGAAAATAGTACATTAGTATTGATTTTGAATTCTTTTGAGTGGAAATTCTCTCTTTTCTCTTCTTCTTGCAAAGTATTCTTTTGATTACTTCAAGTCTTGTTTCTTCGCGTTATACAAATTAAATTTTTGTTTAATTTTTGAGACTTTCAATCATGGATCTAATCGTTCGGTATCCCGCTCTTAATGTGGATGAGTATGTAGTTATGGTTAGTTTTTAAGAAATAGTTATGAATTCTGGAGCTGAACGTTTTAATGGCTTGATGGCTATGCTAGGTATAGTCGCGGGCATAGGTGCATATGCTACAACTGGACAATTTATACCTGGTATTTTTTAAATTATTTAAATTTAAAAAAAATTAGTTAGTTGACTCTTATGTCTACTAACTAATTGCTATTTTTACTAATTTATACTCTTAGATAAGGAGCAAATTAATCTTGATTTGTATTTTTTGATTTGTTTAATGCAGGAGCATTCATTCCATCATAGTCTGGTCCAACCATGACTCCTACTATTGCAAATAAAACAATAAAACCAATTCCAACAATTGGAGCTGTGGGAGCTGGAGTTGATAGTAAACCTCCAAAAAATAATTGACTCATATGAGTAATGTAAGGACTAATGTTTTAGCGGTATTTCGTTATTAACGTGTAATAGTTGGCTCTTTTTACTTTTTTTATTTATTTTTGCGTAAGAGGTTCATCTTTTTTTTTAATCTTTTGTTTTACTTGACGTCAAAAAAAAGTGGTTTGGCGTTTTTCTTAAAAATAATCACTATTTCGACTTTGAATCATGAAATCTTTATTTTTTTGAAATTTGTTACCGAATTTACCGACATAGATTATTTTTTGGCTATTCTTTATTTATGTTTATCTAAGGAGGTGATCCATTGTCGCATCTACCAAACGGTCAAGAGTCAGTGGAAATTAAAAAACTATTTGGTTCCGTTACTCCTGCCTTGAAGGGTTTTGTTATTAATAGATTTATATAGTTTCATTTATCTATTAATTATTAAACCAGCTACAAAGTAGCTGGTTTTTTTATTTTCGTTTCTATATCAATTTTTATATTTTGATTATTCGTACTCACAAGATTCTACCTTCCTCTTGTTAAGCCTTCTAAAAAGGTTAAGCTGATAATATAGACGTTATTACATTATTTCTATGTCTAATGAAGAAAAAATTGAGGTTGCGGAACAAAGGATAATTGAGTTAAAAACTTTAATTAGCCACTGGAAGACAAGTCATATTTCATCTAGAAGGTCAACTGCAGAATTTGTCGAAGCAATCCTTGCTGATAGACAAGAGACCAAAGCAGCCTAAGTTATCTTAATCTTGCATCTTATAAAATATGCCTTTTTTCTTATGACCATAGTTATATCTTAATGTATTCATTATAACTAAAAAAATATTAAAGATAATAAAATTTAATGAAAAAAAATAGAAATTAATTATACTATTAAATATTTTTTATTTTATAATGAAAATTAGTCCTCATTTAAACCTCAAAGAATATTTCTGGAATAGTTTAAATAAATTAACTAATAACTTTAGTCATTTAACAGTCAATAGTATTGGAAATGGTTATATTAAATGCTTTTGGGAAATTAGTTCCATTGACAATTTCAGAATTGAGTTTAGCAAAAGCTTTTTTTATGCTATTAGGATATTTGATATAAGTAATAATAGAAACAAAAATTACTCAACTTGTATTATGAAAGAGATTCAAGTAAGTAAATTTCAATCTTCTATTACATTTCCGATTCCAATAAACAAAGGTGTGTATTATTTTGAGTTAGGTTATCGTAAGAAAAATGGTGAATGGAGACAGCTTGCAAATCAAAATATCAACTTGGGCTATAGGATTAAAAAAGTAATTCAAATTTTTTCTAATGACAATTGGTTTGATTCCATTGAAAGAACAGGAAATAAAGATCTTGATTTTCATGAAAAAGCATATCAACTTTCACTGAATTCATCAATGGGTGGTTCCGAGAATATTACCTATAAAAAATAAAATACCTAATCGTATATCTTGATTTTACGTATTTAAATCCATTTTATTAAATGTTTCGAATAATTTATTTTTCTTTTATAGATTTAAAATTTAGATAAGTAAGATATACGACAATGAAGAAGGATCTATCAATTCTAAAAACTTTAAAAATGCACGGCTTTAGTAATCTTGATATTGATCAGATTGCCAATTACTTAGAAACTTTAGATTATGATCTAAAAAAAACTGAATATATTGGTCAAATCATATCAAAAAATGAACGTCTAGCTAAATATTTCTTTTTACGAGAAAAATTGAAAATTGAGATTAATTCTTCAGATAATACTTTTCATATCAATGAGATTCTAGATCAATGTATAGATTGGAGTGAGTTTTGGCGATTACTTGTCATAAAAAAAGGCTTTTGCTGTATTCGTTTAACTGGGGAGTTACATGGTAAAGTAAGATTTATTTTTATGTCAGGTCCAAATATTCTTTCAGGACCTTCTGCAGGTATATCAGATTCTATCTATGAAGATGAGAACTATTTATAATATTTTTTCTACTAAATAACAAATTGCTGTAGCACACTTTTAATTTTGTATCAATTCGAAGAATTTTCGTTTTTTTTATTTTTTTGTTTTAGTCTTGCTGTAGCTTATTGTTGATTTTGTCTACTTATTTAATTACCGGTGCCAATAGGGGTATTGGTTTAGAACTTGCCCGTCAATTAAAAGATAGAGGAGAAGATGTAATTGCTACTTGTAGATCGGCTTCTCCAGAGTTGAAATCTTTATCAGTAAGAGTTGAGACAAATATTGATATTACCTCCGGCGACTCGGTTATTAAGCTTAGAGAGAGTTTAAATGATACTAAAGTCGATGTTTTGATTCAAAATGCAGGAATTGCAGAATTTAACTCTCTTTCGAATTTAGATCCGCAAAGTATTGTTCATCAATTTGAGGTGAATGCATTAAGCCCTCTTTGTTGTGTGCAAACTATGCTTAGTAAGCTTAGTAAATCTGCAAAAATTGCTTTAATAAGTAGTCGCATGGGTTCAATACAGGATAATAGTTCTGGCGGTTCCTATGGATATAGGATGTCAAAAGTGGCCTTGTGTATGGCTGGAAAATCTTTGTCTGTGGATTTAAAACCTAGAGGTATTTCGGTGGCAATTTTACATCCAGGTTTAGTAAGCACTCGAATGACAGGATTTAATTCCAATGGTATTGAACCTAAAGAATCAGTTAATGGACTGCTTCAAAGAATCGATGAACTTACACTTGAGAATTCTGGAACTTTCTGGCATTCTAATGGCGATATATTACCTTGGTAAAATATTTTGAATAAAATATCTATTTAGAAAATTATATTCTACCTAATGTTTTTCTTAACTTTTTAACAAAGCTAATCCCAACTCCTGGTATCGTCAAAAGCTCTTCATCAGATGCAGAGATAATTGATTCTGGTGTCATATATCCTGCTTCGTAGAACTTGTTGCAGTTTTTTGTTCCAATGCCTGGTATCGATGTAAGGTTTTCACATCTATCTGAGAATTTTCCTGTTTGTTTATTGAAAATATGAAAAATTTTTGAAAACTTTCTTTTAGCTTTAAATACAATTTCTTGAATTAACATTTCTTTTTCTAAAGCATAATATTAATATGCATTAGAAAAGAATTCTTGCAAGTATTTATATTTTCTTCTGATGATTAAATTATTAATTACGGCATTAGAATGTAATTAATAATACAAATAACTCACATACACATATGTTTTTCTTATATTTATAATTGTTTTGATTAGTATTGTTTGATTAATCTTCTATGTGCTACTTGACTTTGTGATGAGATCTTGCAGATTGTTTTTAGATGTCAATTCCTTCCTTTGTTCATAACTGTATGTGGTCAAAAAGGTGGAGTAGCTAAAACTTGTACCTCAATTCATCTAGCAAGTGTATGGTCTTCTCAAGGGAAAAATGTTTGTTTAGTTGATGCTGATAGAAATCGGTCGGCTCTTGCTTACGGATCAAGAGGTAATCTTAACTTTAATATTGTCCCGGTAGAGGCAGCCGCTAAAGCAACTAGATTCTCAGAAATTGTGATCACAGATGGACAAGCAAGTACTGATGAGGAAGAATTGAAACATCTGGCAGCTGGATCAGACCTAGTACTCTTACCGACAGCACCAAAGGCAAGATCGGTTGAATTAACTGTAGAGTTGGCATCCTTACTAAAACAGTTAAATATTCCGCATGCAGTTTTATTAGTGAAGGTTGACTTTCGCCAAAGGCGAATTGCAAATCAGGCAAGAGAAGCATTAGAGAAATTTGATTTGATTGTGCTAGAAGGTGATATTCCTTTGCTATCTGCTTTTGATAAAGCAGAAAACCAGGGTGCAGCGGTTATTGATGCTGTAGATGATAAAGGTCGATCCGATCCCAGACGAATGTCCGGTTGGTCGGCCTATTGTTCCATTGCCAAACAAATTCAATGCCAGATTTCGAAGCACTTGTTAAACATCAACAAACCAGTAGAAGACCTGCCAGTGAGCGCTTAAAAGTAGTTGAAAGACTTCCTTTGTCTACTCAAGCACCTACAACGGATGCAAAAAATTTGAGTACATTATTTTTTGGTTTTATAGGAGGATTATCTGGATCAATTTGTGGAACAGCTCTGATTTTTTATCTTTCATCTAAAGAACTTATAAATTTTAAACTTCTTTTTTAAAGTTTTTCTTAGTAAAAATTATTTGATATTTATATATTTGATCGATGTGTTTTCTTTGCTATTTCTACCATATTACAAAAAGTTTTGGAGTGCTTGAGTAGTTGTTGATAATTGCCAAAGGCAACTATTTTTCCATCTTTAAATTCATATATGCAATCTGATCTTTCAATTGTTGATAACCTGTGAGCAATCGTGACTATTGTGCAACGTCTACCTATGATTTCTATTGCATTCATCACCTCTGCTTCTGTTCGATTATCTAAGGCACTAGTTGCTTCATCTAAAACTAATAATTTTGATTGCCTATAAAAAGCTCTTGCTAGGGCTAGTCTTTGTCTTTGTCCCCCAGATAATCTTATCCCATTATCACCAATTGAGGTATTTAAACCCATTGGCATTTCTGATATCAAGTCTGCTAATTGAGCTGCCTTAAGTGCATCCCAGACTCTTTCTTTATCTATTTTTTCTTCATCTAATCCATATGCAATATTTTCAATAATATTGCTATTTAATAAAGTAATTGATTGCGGAACGTAAGAGCAACAATCCTGCCAAGCAGGTACTTCTCTATCATTAACTTTAACTCCATCCAAGAGCAAACATCCTTCTGTTGGTCTCAGAAGACATAGCAATTGATTGGCTGTGGTAGTTTTTCCACTCCCAGTTTCCCCTACAAAAGCTATTCTAGAACCAATAGGGATATTTAGATTAATACCCTTCAAAGTGTATTCTTGACTGTTGGGATATTTATAACTTAGCTTTTCAAGTTTTATATTGTTTCTAGGCTCAATTCCTTGTTTTGTAGGAACGCCTATTGATTTTTTAGTTAGCCTAATAGAAGGAAGTTCTATTAACTTTAGTATTTCTTCTAAATCAGGTATTGATGCACGCATAGAAGTTAATGCTCTAAATGAATCTTGTAATGGAGGCGTTAGTTTTAGCGCGGCTACTGCAATTGTTGCTAAGAATGGAACTATCTCAATAAGTCTCGAATCACTTTGCCCTGTTATGTATGGTAAAAGGCCAATAGCAAAAATCAATGTAATACCAAAAGGCTCTATCAATGACCTAGGCAATTCCGGTAAAACCTCTGCTTTCCAAATGAAAGGGAAAGAGCTTTTACTCGCTAATTTATATCTTTTTTCAAAGTAAGACTCTGAGCTAGTAAGGTGAACATCTATAATTGTACGCATTGATTCAGTGAGTATATTATTTGTTTCTTTCTCTAATTTGATTCTTTGACGAGAAGAATATCTTATGTAAGGCGTTACAAATGATGAAATAAATATATAAAAAATTAAGAGGCTTATGATTAAATAAAGAGCTACAGATTTTGCTATAAAAAGAACAGCAATACAGATAAAGGTAATCACACATAACCCACTAGAAATTTGAAGTATTGGTCTTACTAAGAATTCGGAGACTCTTGATATATTGATCAATACTTTTGACGATAAATCAGATTTTTTTTTGTTTAAGAAAAATTCATATGGTTGAGATAGTAATTTTTTCTGTGCTAGTTCTGATAGGTCTTTCCAAATTGCGACTCGAAGCCTTTCTTGGGCTGCTTTAAGAAATAATTTTGAAAATGATGCTAGCCAATTCATGACTATGTATATGACTACTAGACTAATAACTTTTGTTTTTGGGTCTTCAGGTATGAAATCTTGAAAAGGTAAGGGAGGTTGATTAGCTTTTCCTATAAAAACAGTAAATAATCGAGAAACAATTCCAACAACAATCACATCTACTACACCAGTCAAGGCTGCTACAGGAATTAATTTTAATAGAGACCTTCTTCTTCTAACGGGTAGTGCCTTTAGCAGGCGCATTAATAGATGATATGTTTTGCTAGTGCCAATCATTATATAAAATTACTTACTTTTGAGAAATTATTTATGCTGATTAAGCCAGTTCTCTGGGTGTTTGAATATGAGTTGTTTGTGCCAATGTTATTAAAGCCATACAGAAAATTATGAAAAAGTATTCTATAGAGATTATTAAATTTATTTAAATTCGTATATTATTTAAGCTTATTTATATTTAAAGCTGGATTAATATCTTTTTCTGGATATCAAGTATACTATGAATATTAATATAATTAGTGGCATTAAATAAATAATAATCATAAAACCAGATAAAAAAATTAATAGGCCTAAAAACATAAAAAATCCTATTAATATAATTCTCAAGAGTCTTTTTATCCTATTAAGCCAAAATATCCCTTTAATTTTTTCTAGATTAATTTCTAATTCTCTACGCCTAAGATATAAGTCTTTAAGTTGTTTTTGATGCCAATTAATTGAATCCTCTAGTTTAGTTTTGTATACATTCTTGCCAATTTGCTGTATCAAATTATTTGATTTTGAGAATGTCGATTTGAACTTTACAATTTGTGCTTCAATTAGGGCTTTGCTATTTTCCGATATTTCTTTATCTATATCTATGATTTTTTTATTGATTTGATCCTGTAACGTAAAATTTTTGCTTACATTTTGTTGTACAATTTCATGACTACTATTGTGCTTGAATTTAAAAAATTTTAAAAAAAAGTTTGCTCTCAACATTTGACTGACTATTATCTAAAATAGGATTCTTTGGCGATATTATAACCATGACTTCAATAGTTTTTAATGGGAGCTACATAACAAAAAGAAATACTGGTATTGGAGTCGTTTCTATGGATTTACTTAAGTCTCTATCCCCCCACAAAATAACTACACTTATTCCACAAGATATAGGAATAAGAGGTGATATATATATACCTAATAACTTGTCTCCAGCTTCTGGCTTGAAAAGCCATATCAGACGATTGTATTGGCTTCAAAAAGTTGTTCCAAAATTAATGGATAGTTTAGATAAAGAATATTTTTTCTCTCCATTATTGGAGGCCCCACTATTTACTAATATCAAATCTATTGTTTTGGCTCATGATTTAATACCAATTAGATATCCGTCTATATCATTTTTAACTTTATATCATTTAATTTACGTTCCTTTAATTCTGAAACAATCAAAGCTAATTTTATGCAATTCTATTTCTACCGCTAATGATTTGAATAGGTTTTACAAAGTTCCCAGGCATAAATTATATCCAATTAAATTAGGATTTAATAATACAAAATTTTATCCAATAAAAAAAATTAGAAAAAAATTCTTTCTTATTATTGGTAGACATAATCCTCACAAAAATCTAAAAAGAGTTATTAAAGCATTTGCATATGCGAAAATCACTGATTATAAACTTGTTTTTGTTGGTTCTTTTGATAAAAGGTATACACCAAGTCTAATGAAACTAATTGATAAATTTAATCTTAGCCATTTGTGCGTTTGGAAAGGATGGATAGATGATGATGAGAAATTATCATTATTAAACGAATGTCATGCTCTTATTATTGCCAGTCTTTGGGAAGGCTTTGGCCTGCCAGCTCTTGAAGCAATGGCTTGTGGAACTCCGCTTATTGCTTCTGATAGAGGGGCTCTTCCTGAGGTGATTGGTGATTATGGGTATTTGGTTAATCCATTAAATATTCAATCAATCGCTTCTGCTATGAATGCAGTCGTAAATGAAAAAAAATGCTTTGAAAATGCACTTGAAAAAGGTCCAACAATAGCTGAGTCTTTTAATTGGTTTGATACGGCTAGAACAATAGAACAAATTATTGAAGAAATTGATTAAACTTTCGGTTTCCAATTATTATTTCATAATTCAATTTAGATTATAAAATTATTAAATACATTTTATAATTTGATTTGGTTATTATTTAGAGCTATAAATTTTATTGTTATGTGAATTAGAAGGACTTTTACTAATATTGTATCAATCTTCATTTGCAACTGCTATTATAAGTTTTTAGTCTGTTTTAAGTATGCCTAGTAAAAAATTTAAAAAAAAATTTATTTCTAAAAATCTTGAGACTAATAATAAAGAAAAAGCAACACCTAGAACTGCTAAAATTGTTCTCTTTGTATTTGGTATTGGGCCCTTACTTCTGATGAGCTTGTTCTTATTTTTAAATGGATTTTTCAACTCTCCTTTCTAATCTACTGAATCTTAAGACGACAAAACAAAAATTCTTCCTGATCAAGAAATAAATCTTTAACCGTTCGAGTTCTCTTTTATCTTCTTTTTGTAACATGAAGTGTTTATTGATCGATTTATTAAACATGTATTTTCTGTTTGTAGCTAAAATTAGTTTTTAACAATATTACTAATGCAACTCTTTTTAGTTGATTGCCAGTTCCCTGATATAGACAATCAAGTGGCTGCTTATAAGCAATTTGTGGAATTTTGGGAAAATGGAGAAATGTCTAAGCAAGATAAATTTGATGGATTTGAAATGCTTTTTCGAGTTCATGCTCCTGGAGAGGGTCGTGTAGTAATTCTCTGCAATGCAAATGGTGATAAGGAACTGTTTCAACACTTTGCACCGTGGAGAGCTCAGTTTGGTATTGATATGGAAATCACCCCTGTTATAAGCTGTCAAAACGTTGTTGACTATCACAAGGATTTGTTTGAAAAAATGTCTTAAAATGTATTCACCAGATCTATTTGTTATTTAATATTTGCTTTTGATACTTATATATTTAGGTAATGTTTGAAGTACTTAATTCATCTTTTCGAGAGAGCGTTTCCGCTTATCCATATATTTTTAAAGCCTGCTTTACTCTTCAGTAATTGAATAGGAAGGCTAATCAAAACTGCTAATGAGATTAAGGCAAAAGAGTCGGTTGTAAATCTAGAAATTCCCCATTCTGATGAAGCTAAAGCAAAAATAGACAAATGCATGAAATTACTTATTTAAAAAAAAAAGATTATCAGACTATTCATTCTAAATGAAATTACTTATTAAAAATTATTGTATTTATGAAATACATAAGAAACTTGTAAAGATGTACTTAATTTAATAGCTTATAAAAAATCAAATTACCTAGGTTTTTATAGCCTTTAAAATCAATTCGAATCTTTTTTAATAGATAGTTATTCTTCTTTTTGCTTTTTGTTGTACTAATATAGGATCTTTTGTTGTATGGATTGATGCCTGTTTTAAAGGTAAAAAGGTTTTCAAGAAAAACCATACAGATGCGTTAGAAATAATGCAAAAAATAAAATTATCGCAGAATGATGTCGGCTGACAGCCGATTGCTATCGGAACCAGAAGGGCTGACTTAGATCAGTCCTTTTTTGTGCTTTTGAGACTATTGAGAATTGCTTTTGAAGAGAAATATTGGATTTTCCCGCACCTTTCCTAACTATTGTTTTCCCGCACATTTTCCCGCAACTTTATTTTTATGATTTTTTGAGATTATGAGACTTGTTCTTATGGAAAGAGAGTGAGGCCCTTGCAGGCCTCGTGGATCAATTGGGTAATAAGGCTGACCTGACCCCATCTCCTAAAAGATCAAGCAGCAACAGGGGCTGTTTGACGGGAGAAACTAACGATGTTGTTAGCAGTTATGGTTTTGCTCTGACCGAGCAGGCTTCAGTCACTCGCCTGATACCCCGTCGAAGCCATTGCAGCCCCATTCATGGAGCTGAGCGGAATCGAACCGCTGTCCGAGATACTGGTGTGAATCACCTAGTCCATTAAAAAAATAGACATATACATACTGACAGATCTTTTGGAATTTATCGATTAGTGTCTAAGGAACTTTTTTATCCTTTTTAAATAATTCAAAGGTAATGAAACTTGTTGCATCTATTTCACAAGGTCTGGAAAAAGAGGGTGCAAAAGAGTTGATAGAACTTGGAGCTAAATCAGTCAAAGCCTCAAGGAGGCATATATTATTTGAAGCTGATATGGCTTGTCTATACAGAATACATTTAAGGGCTCGCTTATCTTTTAGATTTTTAAGAGAGATTGTTAGGTTCCCTTGCAGTGGTCCCGGTGAACTTTATAGAGGTATTCAAAGGTCAATTGATTGGGCAAATTGGCTTCTACCCAATCAAAGTTTTCGAGTAGATGTTACTGGATTTGGTGAAGGGTTATCACATACTCATTTCACTGCTTTGCAGGTGAAAAACGCAATTATTGACTTACAAAGAGAACGATGGGGTTCGCGTTCAAGCATTGATTTGAACAATCCAGATATTTGTTTACATTTGCATTTGACAAATCATCAAGCTGTTTTGAGTCTTACTGGTAGTAACTCGAGTCTTCACAAAAGGGGATATCGGCCAGCTGTTGGAATAGCTCCGATTAAGGAGACATTAGCTGCAGGTTTAATGAGAATGACTGAGTGGGATGGAACTGAGAACTTGGTAGATCCATTATGCGGTTCTGGAACATTTTTGATTGAAGCAGTGAGCATGTTGCTTGGAATTGCATCTGGTGTGGATAGACAATTTCTGTTTAAGAATTGGCCGGATTTTGATACCGCTATTTGGGATAAAGAATTAAAAATCGCACAGAAGATGAAACCTTTAAATAAAAAGCTACCTAAAATAATAGGCTGTGAAGTTGATGAAATGATTGCTCATTTTGCTAGTGATAATGTTAGAAAAGCAGGTTTAGAAAATTACATAGAAATAATCAACTGTCCTTTTCAAGAATTTCAATTACCGCCTGGAGTAGGAGTTTTAATTTGTAATCCCCCATATGGTAAAAGAATAGGAGATGAAAATGAACTACCTGATCTTTATAGACAATTAGGTGAATATTGCAAAAAACAAGCCTCTGGCTGGGATCTTTGGTTGCTTAATGGAAATCCCAAATTAAGTAAGCATTTAGGTATGAAAGCAAATAGACGTTTTCAAGTGAATAATGGTTCAATCGATTGCCGATGGTTGAATTATAAAATTAAATAAGTCAACTTTTCCCTAAAATTGCTTTTGTAGTTTTTGCAATTCCGTCCAATGTTTCTGGGAGGTAGGGACCTTTTGCGAGATATCCTCCAATTCTGAGACTCATTCCTGCTAATGCAAGATTTATAAACACTAAAATTAAAATTGTTGATTTGATATCTATATCAAACAAGCCTCTAAGCCAATATCCAAGAATTAATTCCGACCCAAGTAATGCAAATAACATCAATACCCCTCCAGTAGCGAGAAAAATAACACCACTTATAAGGCGGCGTTTTTCTTTGTCCATTTCTTGCAGCGCAATGCGAACATGAAGATCCATCACTGAACTTGCTAATGCAGTAACTCTTGCTGCAGCTCCTGGTCCTTTTTTTCGTTCTGAGTTGGTCATTAATTTCTTCTGCCTCCACCAAGTAGTATGCCAAATAAAACTCCAATCCCAGCAGCAATGCCTATGGCTAAAAGGGGCCTTTTTCTTACTGGCTTCTCAATACGTGGTCTTAGCGTACTGTTTAACTCATCTAGAAGGTCTTCAAGCTGTTTTTCGAGAGGTTCCAAAGACTCTGCAAGGCCTCTAGTTGTATCAGATGCAGAATGAAAAATTTCTTCTAGTTGTTCTTGTACTCCAAAACTGTTTTTTCCTGAATGTAAAGATATGACATTGATTAAATCCTCGAGACTTCCTTTAGTAGCTTCTAATGTTTGTTTGGCTAAATCTGGCCAACGCTCTTGAATTTTTGGCAATAAATTATCAAATTGCTCATTGAACCATTGCTCTGGAGACTTTTCAGCAATAGTTTCTTCAGCTTCTAATGAATTTGAGGATGAAGAGGGTGAGGAATTCACTGATTCCATAAACCTAGAGGTTTCTTAAAGAATAGAGAGATATTGCCCTAATCGAAACCCCTTAAAGGAATCAATTTTGTAAGTCGCCTCAAAAGAATTCTTTTTCTGGAGTTTGAAATGTTTGAAGTCCAAAATTTCACAAGTATATTTCGTCGTCTTTGCTTACAAATATTGCTATTCGAATACTTATAGTGCTAAACGTCATTGGTATCTCCTTATAAACCCATGGGCGTCGGAATTTCATCAATGGTTTTTGCTTCTAATACAATCCCTACTGATTTTGGCCTAGTGTTAGCTGCAATAGCAGGTGCTGGAAGCCTTCTTTTAATTGCTTTGAGGTTTGTCCCTGAGGCTAAAAGCTAAAACACATTAGCCTTAAGCAATTTCTATTTAGGAGATTTATCTCCTGAAATTTTTTTGATGCAAATTTACTGTTTAATTTTTGAATATTGTTCAATTGAATAATCTTGGTGAAAAAAATGTTTATAGGTGGGTTTTATTAAGACACATTGATGCACCAGATGACATGAAGGGTCTCCATTTTGATTTGCTTTTGGAAGATAAAGAATTTTGCAGAACTTGGCGCTTGAGTGATATTCCTTTATTGGATGGACCATACGTTGATTCTGTTCATACTGCACCTCATAATCTTTGCTGGCTTGATATCGAAGAAAAGGTTGTTTCAGGTAATAGAGGAGTTGCAAGAAGAATCAAGCAAGGTATTTTATTGCAATCTTTTCCATCAGTCGAAGGAAGTTCTATAAAATTACCGCTGATATGGGACAAGCTTGAAGTGGATTTGGTAATAGATGAAAATGGTTGCAGAATTTCCAGTAAAGAAAGGAATTATTTCTTGTGAGTTAGAAAGACTTGAGTTTTTCTGATATTTAGCTAACGTCATTCATATTGTGGATACATTCTGTTGGTCCATATCAATCACGTAGATTTGTCTCATTTCAAGTCCTTCGGTGGATCGATGTCGATTCCATTGGAAGAGGGATTTACAGTTGTAACAGGTCCAAATGGTTCAGGTAAAAGTAATATTTTGGATGGAGTTTTGTTTTGTTTAGGCCTTGCAAATAGTCGAGGCATGAGAGCGGATCGATTGCCTGATTTAGTTAATAGTGGCGTATTGAAAGCTGGCAAATCTTCGGAAACAAAAGTAACGGTAAAATTTGATCTTAGTGATTGGGTTCCCGATGAAGCTGAAGATGGCATAGAGCCTAATGAGAAGGGCCCTTGGATTAAGCCTGGCCAAAAAGAATGGACAGTCTCCAGAAGATTGAAAGTGATGCCCGGTGGCTCATATTCTTCCAGTTACTGCGCAGATGGTGAAACTTGCAATTTGCAGCAATTACAAACCCAATTAAGACGTCTCAGAATTGATCCTGAAGGTAGCAATGTTGTTATGCAGGGGGATGTTACTCGAATTGTTTCTATGAGTAATAAAGATCGTAGAGGTTTAATAGATGAACTGGCCGGTGTTGCCTTGTTTGATACTCGTATTGATCAAACTCGTTCAAAGTTGGATAATGTTTACGAAAGGCAAGAACGTTGTAGGATTGTTGAACAAGAATTGATTCTTGGGAAAAAGCGTTTGCAAAAAGATTGTGAGAAAGCAAGCTTATACAAAGATCTAAAAAATCAATTATTGATTGGTAGACAGCAAGAATTAGTTTTATCCTATGAAGATGCAAAACAGGGTTTGGAAAAATTAAATATAGATCATCAGGAATTAATTAAAAAAGAAAAAATAGATTCAGAAAATTTAATTAATAATGAAAATGATTTGAAAAAGTCTATAGAAAAATTAGATATTTTACAAAAAAATGTTAAGGAACTTGGTGAAGATCAGTTACTTGCAGTTCAATCTAAACTAGCAGGCATTGAATCTCAGCATAGAGAGTTAGAAAGGCAGGGAATTAATCATAAAAATGAAGGTGAAAGATTACAAGAATATAGGAATAATCTTATACAGAAAAAGAAAGACTATCAAATTGAATTACAAGATAGATTTAATGATATTGACCCTAAAGAGTTACAAGAAGCTGACTTAAAGTGTAAAGAAGCTGAAGCTTGGGTTGAATCTTCTAGGAGAAAGCTTTCTGATGTGGCTGGTCGTTCAGAAGCATGGATGGAGAAACATCAGAAAGCAAGAAATGATATAAATGAAATTAGATTAAAATTAGATCCTAAAAGACTTGAAAAGCAAAATATCGAAGAAGAGTTACTACAGATGAATGTTATTTTAAAAGAATTACTTAGTGATCAAGCAGCTGATCACTATGCGAATGAAAAAGTACACATGGAAATTAATAACTTGGATAAAGAATGGGATCATACTTTAGATACAATATCAATTAAAAAAGAGGAATTTCAAGAATTAGTTTCTGAGAAAGGCATACAAGAGCGTACTAAATATAGATTAGAGAAAGAGCAGATAAAGCTTCAAAATGATATTGCTCGTTTAGAAAGTAGGAAAGAAATGATTTATGAAAGTAGAGGAACTAATGCATTAACTTTGTTATTAGAATCTGGATTAGATGGAATTCATGGTCCAGTTGCTACTTTAGGCGAGGTTGAAGATCGTTATAGAATTGCTCTTGAAGTTGCTGCTGGTGCGAGGCTCGGTCAAGTTGTTGTTGATAATGACCGAATTGCTGCACAGTCAATTGATCTTTTAAAACGCAAAAAAGCTGGAAGATTGACTTTTTTACCTCTTAATAAGATTTTAAAAAACTTTCAAAATAAATCTGATATATTCCAGAGACCCGTTTCTAATAATATAAATAGTGGATTAATTGGAAAGGCTATTGACTTGATTCAATTTGATTCAATATATAAATATGTTTTTTTGCATGTATTTGGGGAGACAGTTGTCTTTAGTAATTTGTCATCAGCTCGTGATCAACTTGGCATGAAAAGAGCTGTTACTTTAGACGGTGAATTGTTAGAGAAGAATGGAGCTATGACTGGTGGGAGTTTAAGTAATAGATCGTTGGGACTGAGTTTTGGAAGAGTAAAAGATAATGATGATTTTGATAAATTAAAGAATAGATTATTGGACGTTGGCGAGACTTTAGTCAATTGTCAAAAGAAAGAAAAAGAACTTATAAATAATTTAGAAAAACTTAGAACTAAGTTAAGTCAATTAGAGCAAAAAAAAGCAGCGCTTGATGCTGAAAGATTAACCTCTAAAAGGTCAAATTCACCTTTATTAGAACGCAAAAGTATTCGTGCAAAAAGAATTGAAGATCTTCAAAAGTCTAAAAAGGAAAAAGTTTTACAATTAGACTCTATTAATATGAATATTAAACCATTAGAATCTCATTTATTTGAAATCGAGAAGGAAGAAAAAGTAATAGATAATTCAACTGACTCATCTGTTTGGAATAATTTAAATAATGAACTGGAAAATGCTGATCAAAGTCTTCTAGCGCTTAGAAAAAAGAGAGATGAAATTTCTAATAAGCAATCACAAAATCAGCTTGCTATTGATCGATTAAATGATCAAGAAAATTCTTTAATAAACGAAGAAAATCGTTTAAAGGATTCAATAGAGTCTCTTGCTAATGCGCATATTGCTTGGCGTGATCAAAGCAAGCGACTTAATACCAATCGGCAAGAGTTGATCTCTGAACAAAAAGATCTAGAAACTCGTTTTGGGGAACAACGACGAGAAAGAGATTGTGTAGAAGCTGAGGTATCTAAAAAACGCTTACGTCTTCAAGAACTGCAATGGAGTCTTCAACGTTTAATAGAAGATCAAAAAAATATAAAGGAAGAAATACGACTGGAAAGCATTCGTTGTAGTGAATTAGAAAAGAAGCTTCCGCATCCTATACCTTTGATCCCAGATGAAATTAGAGATAATGGTTTAGAGGCTTTACTTTCTAGTTTGGAAGATTTGCAGAAAAGAATGGAAGAATTGGAACCTGTAAATATGCTTGCATTGGAGGAATTGGCCAAATTAGATGAGAGGCTTAATGAACTTGAAAATAGACTTCAAGTTCTTACTGATGAAAGATCGCAGCTATTGCTTCGTATTGAGACTGTTTCAACTTTACGTCAGGAAGCCTTTATGGAGGCTTTTCAGGCAGTTGACGTACATTTTCGCGAAATTTTTGCGAGTCTCTCGGAAGGAGATGGACATTTGCAACTTGAAAACCCTGACCAACCTTTGGAAGGTGGTTTGACTTTGGTTGCTCATCCAAAAGGTAAGCCTGTAAGACGGCTGGCGGCCATGTCAGGCGGAGAAAAATCGTTAACTGCTTTAAGTTTCCTTTTTGCTTTACAGCGTTTTAGACCTTCCCCTTTTTACGCTCTTGATGAAGTTGATAGTTTCTTAGATGGGGTAAATGTTGAAAGGTTAGCTGCTTTAATTGCTCAACAAGCGCAGCATGCACAATTTCTCGTAGTAAGTCATAGAAGACCTATGATAGGAGCCTCAATGAGGACTATTGGAGTTACACAAGCAAGGGGAAATCACACTCAAGTTGTTGGGTTGCCAATCGCAGCTTGATTGAATTTACTAACATGGTCCAATATGGTTCTATCAATCTTATTTCTGCTTATTTGAGTTGACCAACACTCAAGCCCCACAAGAATCAAGATCTGCTGTCCCTAGTGACAGATTATGGCTTCGCTCTGAGTTGATGGGGACTCAGGTTATAACTCGTGACACTGGACGCAGGTTAGGTCTTGTGGGAGAAGTTGTTGTTGATATTGATCGAAGAGAAGTTGTTGCATTGGGTCTAAGAGATAATCCCCTGACACGTTTTTTACCTGGGTTACCACGATGGCTTCCTCTTGATCAGATTCGACAAGTAGGTGATGTGATTTTGGTAGACACAATAGATTCCCTTAGTGAAAACTTTGTTCCTGAAAGATATAACAAGGTTATCAATTGTCAGGTTATTACTGAATCAGGAGATCAGTTGGGCAGAGTTCTTGGATTCTCCTTTGATATTGAAACTGGAGAACTACTGACTTTAGTTATGGGGGCATTGGGCGTTCCATTATTAGGCGAAGGGGTCTTAAGTACTTGGGAGATGCCTGTTGAAGAAATTGTTAGTAGTGGTCCTGATCGAATAATTGTTTATGAAGGAGCAGAAGAGAAATTAAAACAATTAAATAGTGGTTTTCTTGAAAAGCTTGGTGTTGGTAACTCCGGATGGGAAGACAGCGAAAGAGAAAGGTATAGAGTTAATCTTGTCCCAGTTGAAAACCAATTGACTTCTGGAGAAAGTGCAAATGATGATCAAAGACTTCTAGAACAATCCCAAGAGGAAATATTCGAAGAAGAAGAGATGGAATACGTAGAATTACAAGATTCAGAGGAAGAACAATATAATCAAGAGTTAAGGTACCTTGATGAGCCTAATCAGTCTTCAGTTTATGCGGAAATTGATGAAGGTGAAGTTAATTACAGTGAATCAAAATTCCAAAATAGACCTGATAACTTAGAAGAAAAAATGTCCTCTCAAAGTATTAAAAATAGGACAAAAATCAAAAGAGATGAAGAACCAATGGATATTGAACCTTTAGAAAAGCCATCTATCAAAAAAATTCAGGATTCAATATCTAATGATAAAGAAATTTTAGATATTGAAGATCCTTGGTGATTAACTTAAAAGTTTTTTTTCTTCTAGAAGATTAATAATTTCTTGGCAAAATTTTTTTGTTGCGCCTTTTTCCCCTCTTAGTGCTTGAAGATCTTCTTTTTGACCAGAAAGTCTTGATGGCGAATTTAGCCAATCAATAGTTTCTTTTGCTATTTGTGCTGTGGTGATGTGACCGATTCTTTCAGGTACAATCATTTTTTTTGCAGATATATTTGGCCAAGCCATAAATCTTCTTTTTTTCAGTTTCACAAAGCTAATTATCAATCCGAAGCACCATTTTAAAATTGGTAATCTAGCAATTAAACCTACTAATCCATCCCATGCCTCCATAACTAAAATATGTTGTGTAGGTACAATAACTATCATCGGAATATTTAATGACCCCAGCTCAGCAGTATTTGCCCCTACTGTTGTTAGTGCGATATCACACTGGCTGAGATCACTATATGCTGGATGCTTTTCTTGTACTAAAATTACTGTTGAATTATTGGTTATTAATATTCTTCTTGCTTCTTTATTGTTGGCCTCAGTAATTGATTTGACTCCCGATTTGTATTGTTTTGAAATTGGATTTTTTCTGCTGCCAAAGTATTTAATTTCATCTATATTTGTTGTGGGAGCTAAAGGTATTATAAAATTACAATCTGGCATTGATTTTGATATTTTATCAGCTACATCAAGAAAAAAAGGTATTCCAATTTTTAGTTTGGCGCTTTTTGAACCTGGCATGAGAGCAACCCACTTTCCAGAAGGGAGTGGATCATCAATTTTTGCGGTTTCTGTTAAGTCAGCTGTCAGATCTCCTATTACTGAGCAACGATTTTGAATACGTCTTGGTATTTTCTCAACGATACTTTCCGACATCGCGACAATACGATTATTCCAACAAGGCCATCTTGCAATCCATTCTGCATATGTCATATGTAAATATCCCAATCTTGCTGAAAGCAAAACGCTCCAAAATTGATCTCCTCCTAAAAAAATTACTAATCCCTTAGATGGCCATGAACCAAATTTTTTAGGTTTTATGAGAAGTTTCCAGAAATTTTTTGCTTTTATTATGTTTTCAAATTGAAACCATTTTTGGGCAACGAGATTTTCATTCCCAGTTGCGTTTGGGCAAGGAACTAAGACAAGATCTAAGGAAATTGAAGATGTTTTTGCTTTAGGTCGTAGCGCAATTTGTTGATGAAGCTCTTTAGCAAGTGGCTTAACCCAAGTAGCTAGTTCACCTGGTCCATTTGAGACAAAAATAATTGCTAAAGGATCATGACTCATTAATTGATGAGCATTAGTTTTTAAGAATGCGGATGGCGAGACTTGAACTCGCAAGGCCGAAGCCACATGTTCCTTAGACATGCGCGTATACCAATTCCGCCACATCCGCAAGTTAACTCAGTTAAGCACTAAGTAACCATAATCATAATGCTTAACCTATTAAGCTTCTACTAATGCGTTTCTGTCTTGGGCACTAATACTGATACGATCCGCCAGAGGCCTTAATAAATTTGAATGCCCATAGGCAAATTGCTGATAGCTAATCGTGGCGAAATAGCTTTAAGAATTCTCCGTAGCTGTCGTGAGATGGGAATCGCAACGGTTGCTGTTTACAGTACTGTTGATAAGAATGCGCTACATGTTCAACTGGCTGATGAGGCTGTTTGTGTTGGAGATTCCCCTAGTAGTAAGAGTTATCTAAATATTCCCAACATATTAGCTGCAGCAACATCCCGAGGAGTAGACGCTATTCATCCTGGTTATGGTTTCTTAGCTGAGAATGATCGCTTTGCAGAAATTTGCGGAGATCATGGGTTGATTTTTGTAGGTCCATCTCCTCATGCAATACGTTCAATGGGTGATAAGTCGACAGCTAAATCGACCATGCAGAAGGTTGGAGTTCCAACTGTTCCTGGAAGTGAGGGTTTGCTAGAGAGCGTTTCGGACGCTTCCCATCTTGCTAATGAAATGGGCTATCCAGTAATGATTAAAGCAACAGCAGGAGGTGGTGGAAGAGGTATGCGTTTAGTTGGACATGCTGATGAATTGGATAATCTTTTTAAAGCTGCACAGGGTGAAGCAGAAGCTGCATTTGGTAATCCAGGGCTATATATGGAGAAATTTATAGATCGTCCAAGGCATGTAGAGGTTCAGATTCTTGCTGATCGTTTTGGAAATGTTGTGCACCTTGGGGAGAGAGATTGCTCGATTCAAAGAAGGCATCAGAAATTATTAGAGGAATCACCAAGTCCTGCTTTAGATGATCACTTGAGATTAAAGATGGGAGAAGCAGCTGTTGCGGCTGCAAAAAGTATCAATTACGAAGGTGCTGGGACAGTGGAATTTCTACTAGATAGGAAAGGAAACTTTTACTTTATGGAAATGAATACTCGAATACAAGTCGAGCATCCTGTAACGGAATTAGTTACAGGTATGGATCTAATTTCAGAACAATTACGTATTGCAGGAGGAGAAAAATTAATATTTACTCAATCAGAGATCAAGCTTGAAGGACATGCAATTGAATGCAGAATCAACGCTGAAGACCCTAGTCATAATTTCAGGCCGTCACCAGGCAAAATTACAGGTTGGTTGCCTCCTGGTGGCCCTGGCGTCAGGGTAGATAGCCATGTTTATACCGGTTACGACATACCTCCTTTTTATGATTCTCTAATAGGAAAATTAATTGTTTGGGGAAGAGATAGAGAAGCTGCACTTAAACGCATGGAAAGAGCTTTAAACGAATGTGCAGTCACAGGTATTACAACTACTATTGACTTCCATTTGGAATTACTAAAAAGAAAAGAATTTAAAAAAGGTGATGTTCATACAAAGTTTGTTGAACAAGAAATGTTGTAAATAGATTTGAAGATCAAAATATAATTTGAGTTAGCAACCCTTGTTGACCAAGAAACAATTCGCGAAAAAGACTTAAAAGACCTACCCAGATAATCGGAGTAATATCTACACCTCCTATCGGAGCAACAATTTTCCTGGTAACTACCAGTACAGGTTCAGTTGGTAAGAAGATAATTGGCCAAAAACCAGTTCTTAAATCTATTTTTGGATACCAAGTTAAAATAATTCTGAGAAGGAATGCAAGGGTTAGCGAACCTATTAAAAAACCCATTAAAAAATGCAAGGTTGGAAGACTTTTAATTAACAGAGGCATCACAAAGCTCAAAGCATTATTGAATAGATGGTATAAATCATCTTTTATTGCGTAAGATTACTCGGTCTTGCATAAGAATTAGCTGAAATGGCTTTTCATTTATTAAATTTGTTCCTAAGTGCTGGAGCTTCTAGTGAAGTTGCTACAAGTTCTGCTGTTGGAATGATTGGGAGTTTTCTTGCCGCTGGTGCTTTGATAGTTGCACCTGCTGCTGCTGCGTTGATCTGGGTGAGTCAAAAAGATGCATTAAGTAGATAGCCCTAGCAATCACCTATTTATGCCATAGACTGATATTAATAAGGTTGTTTTCAACCTGAAATGTTTATTTAAGAGGGCAAACTTGGTCAATGCCAGTCTCAATTGGGCCAGCATTGTTGGCATAGTTCTTGCTGTATGCGGAGCTGGCTTATATTTTCTTAGATCTTTTAAGCCAGCATTGGCAAGAGATTACGATGTGTTCTTTGCCGCTATAGGACTACTATGTGGCGGAATACTTTTTTTTCAAGGATGGCGATTAGATCCCATTCTTCAGTTTGGCCAGTTTTTACTTGCGGGAACCACTGTCTTCTTTGCTTATGAAAGTGTTCGACTGAGAGGTATAGCAACTGATCAAGCAAGAAGATCTTCATATTTTGACGATGAACCTGAGTTGCCAAGATCTTCCAGAGGAGGTTTGTCTGAAGCAGGCCTTGATAGGAATTTTGATCGATTTGAGGAATCTCAACCTATCAATAGAAGATTTTCAGGTAGAGAAGATTATCAAGAAGAATATATTGATGATGATAATTACGGTAGACGTCCTTCTAGGGCTGCAATCCCTGAGCAGGCCGTAAGTAGAAGGCCTAGAAATAATAGTTCTTCAGAAATTGATTCTCGAGGAGCCGAGAGAGATAGGAGAATGGAAAGATTTAATAAGAATCCAGAATCTTCTCCAGATAGAGCCTCAAGATTTGGTGATAGGCGAACTAGCCGACAAGAAAGTAGGAGAGGAACACGTCCTTCAGCCAGTGGTCAAACATCTAATCCTAGAAGGAATGGAGCCCCTAGTCCCTCTCAAGCAACATCCTCAAGATTAAACTCAGACAATGCAAATAGGCCATCCTCTGGATCTAGAAGGCCTTCTAAAACAAACAATAGTATTGAAGATGCTGCTTTTTCTAGTGCTGAAAAAAGTGTAAGTAGAGCTAATAGAAGACCTTCAAAGAATTCTGGTGCAGCAAACCCTGTTAATCAAAGATCATCTTCTAAAAGCTCTTATTCATCGTCCACAAGAAAGTCGAGACCAAGAGATAATAGTTCAAGATTTGATGATTAATCAAAAATCATTATTTGTTAATTATTCCAGCCCATTCCAGAAAAGATATTTTGCTAATTGCTTCAACCAGTAGAACTGCAATTAGACCAATCATTGCAAATCTTCCATTTATTCTCTCTGCATAGCCGCTCCACCCAAATTCAGGAATATCATTTGTGGTTGCGCTAGGTGCAACATTTTTAATTTCTGAATCAGTTTTTTCTTGTTCTATTGACTGATTATTTTGGTTTGTTTCAGTATTGGAGTTCATAGAAATAAACTAGTTATCAGTAAATTTGTAACTTGCAGCGGGCAATAATCGCCAACCTTTGTTCTCCGTAATTTCAAGTACATTTTCATGATAGTTCTTTAGGGTTGGCCTATGACCAACGCTAATACATGCCATATCACGTTGGTTAAGAAGTTCATAAAGATGTTTTTCTGTATTTACGTCTAATGCACTTGTTGCTTCATCTAAAACAACATATTTAGGAGAATTGAGTAAAAGTCTCGCGAAAGCCAACCTTTGTTGCTCTCCAAGAGACAATAGCCTTTGCCAATCTTGTTTGATATCTAGGTCAGGATATCTTTGGATAATTTGAGGTAACTTGACTTCATCTAAAACGGCTTTTAGATGATCATCACTGAATCTATTTTTATCTAATGGGTAACAAAGCTGTTCTCTCAAAGAGCCAAGAGTCATGTATGGTTTTTGCGGTATGAAAAGTAAATCACCATCTGAGGGTGTTTCTATTTCACCAGATTGGATTGCCCATAGTCCGCTAATAGCTCGAAGTAAAGACGTTTTACCGCAGCCAGAAGGTCCTACTACAAGTAAACTTTGACCTGACTCTATACTTAAATTTAAGTTATTAATTAGGAAATTTTCTTTCCCTGGGGTTTTAATACTTACATTTTTAAGAACAATAGAATCGTTAGTTTTAATTTCTACTTTGAAGTCATCAAATTGATTATTTCTGATTTCATTCATGTTTGATTGAAATCCTTCCAGTCTGCCAATGGACGCTGAGAATCTAGCTAAAGCTTCTATTTTGTAAATAATAAAAAATAATGATCCCTCAAGAAGGTTATAGTTTAAATTGGCTTGTTGAAAACTTCCATAGTCCATTTGGCCGCTAAGGATTGGTCCTGCTAGAATGATGAAAGGAATAAAGACACTTCCATAAATTCCTGAGCGTTGAAGCACTCTTAACAATGCTTCCCATATGATTAAAAGATTAAAGTTATCAACTACAGACTTTAGTCTCCTACTAACTTCTTTTTCTTCTTGATTTTCACCAGAATAAAAGGCTATTGATTCTGCATTGTTTCTTACATGTACAAGGCCATAACGAAAATCAGCTTCAAATCGTAATTGATCGTAATTTAATTTAAATAATTTTCTACTAGCAAAAAGTAGCAAAGATGAAACTAATGTGGCGTAAACTATAAGAGCAAGAGTTAGCTCTTTGCTTATACTTAGTAAAATAAAAATGTTTAATGAAAAGACTAATAAAGAATCAAAAATATTTAGTGAGAGGTCAATTGTTTGCGCAGTAAAGTCCCTTGCATCTTCTGTAATTCTTTGATCTGGATTGTCAACATTCGTTTCAGATTCATCGTTGGGATTTAATATATAATATGTCCTATCATCTAAGTAATCGTTTATTAGGCTTTTGGATAACCATTCTCGCCATAAAAGCTGAAGCTTTGCTGAAAAATAAAATTGGAAGCTTCTTATTGGAAGCGCTGCAATAAAACAAATTCCAAGAATCCATAAATTCTTATAACTTTCATTTTCATCTTTTTGTATCAAAGCATTAGTTATATCCCTGACGAGAAAAGTAATTCCAGCGTTAATTCCATTGACAGACAATAACATCAATATAATTACTCCTAACAAAAGCCAAGGAAGCCATCTTCTCTGCCTTAATTGACCACGAACAGTGATAAATGAAAAAATTCCTAAGGCGAATAAACCTGAAATTATTATTCCTGAGGGACCATCCCAAATGACCTTTAAGGAATTTTGAACACCACCTAAAAATTGGTTTGTTATCTCTGGAGCTAAGTTTGTTAACAGGCTCATTAAACCTGTTAATAAAAATAGAACTGTTCCGCCTACACAAAATAATAAAGCTATTAATAAATAGACAAATAGCCAGCCATTATTCTTCGTATAAGGTAGAAAATATGGTTGAGTAAGCTTTCTTAATTTAATAAGTTGGCTTACCAGTCCTTTTTGAGCTTTTGAAATCGATGAGGTCATATTAATTTGATTATTTCAAAGTCAATAAATACTTGATTAGTAATAAGGCTAGCTTGTTTTTCAAAGTTAAATTTGATGTTTTTGAAAGCAGAAACTCATCAAAGTTATGTATTTATATATCTTAGCTAAAACCCAAATATGTTTTTATTATCATTGGTATTGGTAGAGAAGAAATAAGCTGCATATCAAAAGAGTGAACTGCAGGAATAGTTTGATCTAATACCCAAATAACCAAAAAAGGGGCATTCAGAACTATCTGCCATTGCCATTTGTAAGTTAAAATTGACCATATTTTTTTAAAAATAGATTGCTGGTTCTCACTGAGATTGGACCAAAAATCTTGTAAATTTGTGTTTACTTTGTTAATAATGCTTTTTTTATCTGCAGTAGTTTGTGAATCCATTGGACGCATTTAATTAAATACCTTATAGCGCATATGTGGGTGTAGTTGAGTCAGCAACTAAGCCAGTAAGTCAATCGTGTGTATTGATAAAAAAATCATGCAATCAAAGAGTTACCCCGGTGGCCAACTTAATGTCCTTCCGCCAATGATATGAATATGTAAGTGAAATACTGTTTGACCTGCTTCTTCTCCCGTATTAATAATGGTTCTCCAACTTTTTAAACCAGCAGCATTGGCAATTTCGGTAACTTTTAGCAATAAGTGACCTAATAATTCTTGATCTTCTTTGTTTATATCTTGCAGACTTGGAATGGGTTTTCTGGGAATTATTAAAATGTGAGTAGGTGCTTGGGGCGTAATATCTTTGAAAGCTAGGCATTTGTTATCACTAAAAACCTCGTCACAAGGTATTTCACCACTGAGAATTTTATCAAAAATTGTTGTCATTGAATTTAAGGAGAAACCAATAATAAGAATCTAATTTGATTCTTTAAAGTTTAATTGAAATGATTCTTTTAATTCATTGCTTTTATTACATCGCTTTGATTGAAACTATTTTCATTTAATTGTTTTTTGAGCTCTTCTTCATCAGTTACTTTATCAACAAAACAGACACCATTTAGGTGGTCTATTTCGTGCTGAATGCATCTTGCCATGAGACCATCTGCATTCATTTTTTTTGGTCTCCCCATTTCATCTCGATAACTTAATTTGATCGAGGAGGGTCGCACAACATTAAGGAAAACGCCAGGGATACTTAGACAACCTTCTTCATATGTATCTAGGCTTGCACTAGATGAAATTATCTCAGGATTTATAAATACCATAGGAGGAGCATTGGGATCTTCAAAATTTAAATCAATAACTAACAATCTCTTTTGAATACCTACTTGAGGTGCCGCTAAACCAATTCCTTTTGAAGAATACATAGTTATGAGCATATCTTTAACTAACTTTCGAATTGAATCATCAACTTTGACGATACGATTAGCTGGTGTTCTTAAAGCCTCGTGTCCAAGTTGATACACCTTCAAAGGGGGGTTCTTGACAGGTTCTTTCGAAACTGAAATTGAGGGCTTCTTTTTTTCTGCATTTTTTGCAAGTTGAGCAAAACTGCCAGCCAAAGGAGTCTGAATTCAACAACTTTTACACTTTACTTTGTTTTAAGTTCCATGAGTGAATTAATCGTTGACTCTCAACATCAATCAAGAACCAAACAATGAGAATTTTGGATGCTGAAAAAGTTTATGGCGAAGCCCCCATATTTAAAGAGCCTAGGATAATAGGTGATTGGGTTTTATGGTTAGAACAAAGACCAAACGAAGAGGGAAGAACTACAGCTTTAATTAGACCTTGGAGGGCAAAAGACGAATTACCCCATGAGCTAACACCTTATCCAATTGATTTAAGGACAAAAATTCATGGATACGGTGGTGCTCCTTTAGCAGCTTCACTTGATGGATCAGATCTGATATTGACTTGGGTTGACAATAAAGACAATTGCTTATGGATGAGAACTTGGTCTTCTGAGGAAGAAAATGAAAAATCTTTTTCTTTTAAATTAATACCCAAAATACAATCAGTTTGTCTTTCAAAAAAACACAAATATTGTCTTGCAGGTGGCGTCATTGACCTTGTGAAAAATATTTGGATTGGATTGATGGAAGATGAAGAAGGAGATCATATAGTTTCTTTTTGTCTTGAAAAAACTGATCAATATCCAAAAATTATTTATTCATCTAAGGGCTTATTAGGTTATCTAGAAATGAATTTTAAAGATAGAAAGTTGGCCTGGGTTGAATGGGAAAATACTTCAATGCCTTGGGATTTAAATCAACTAAAAATAGCTAAATTAGATGAGGAGGTAAATATTATCAATCTAGTCAATTTTAATAATGAAGATTTAAAATCCACAAAAAAAGTATCATTTTTTAATCCCATTTGGTCCGATAAAGGTGATCTTTTTGTCGCTGAAGATAGTAGTGGTTGGTGGAATATAACAAAAATCAAAACTGACATTAATAATCATTCGATTATTATCTCCCAGAATCAATGGGCAATGAAGGCTGAAATTGGTCTTCCACAATGGATCCTTGGAATGTCGATCTTTTCATGTATTGGGGAAGATGTTGTTGGGGCTTTTGCTCAAGAAGGAATTTGGACTTTAGCTTTATTTCAAAAAAATGGATTTATCCGAATTATTGAGCAACCTTTTATTGAGTTTTCAGGTCTGCATTCTCATCAAAATCGACTTGTTGCAATTGCCAGTAGTTCAGAAATTGGTGAAGGGATATTTGAAATAGATTTAGTGGATAAAAGTTGGGATCATACTCCTGCATCTTTATTTAGCTTGGATCGAAAGGCAATAAGTATTGGCGAATCTTTTTGGTTTGTTGGATCAAATGAAGAGAATGTTCATGCTTGGTATTATCCACCTATCGATAGACAAATATCGTCGCCTCCTTTGTTAGTGAAAAGTCATAGCGGACCTACTGGTATGGCTAGTTGTGGATTGGATTTAGAGGTGCAATTTTGGACATCAAGAGGTTGGGCTGTAGTTGATGTCAATTATGGAGGCTCTTCTGGTTTTGGGAGGGAATATAGAGATCGATTAAGAGGAAATTGGGGGGTGGTAGATGTGTTGGATTGCACTAAGGCAGCTCAGACATTGATTGCATCTGGAAAGGCTGATAAGGACCATATAGCAATTGTAGGGAGTAGTGCATCGGGCTTTACAGCTTTAGGTTGCTTGATATCTACTGAAATCTTTAATATCGGAGCATGTAAATATGCTGTAACTGATTTGGTAAATATGGCTAATTCAACCCATAGATTTGAAGAATTTTATTTAGATTATTTAATAGGCAACATAGAAACTGATTATGAAAAATATCTCAAAAGATCACCCATTGAACATGCTCATTCTATAAATATGCCATTGATTTTATTTCATGGATTAAAAGATAAAGTGATACCCTCAGATCAATCTATTGCAATCAAAGATGAATTATTAAAACGTGAAATTCCAGTGCAAATAAATTTGTTTGAAAACGAAGGTCATGGATTTAAGGATGGCAAAATAAAAGTTGATGTACTAAACAAAACAGAGGCTTTTTTTAGAAAATATCTAAATATTTAAGAATTTTTCTTTAAAAAAGAAATTACTGATTTTAGTTCTTCAGCAAGAGAATCAATTTCTGATGGAGTAGATATAAAGCTTAAACTAGCTCTAGCAGTGCTTGAAATACCATAGAAGCGATGGAGTGGTTGGCAGCAATGATGGCCACTCCTTATGCAAATATTGCTGTTATCAAGTAACTCAGCGACATCGTTGGAGTGAATATCTTTTATATAAAAAGTAGCTAAAGGTCCTCTATCAGGCTGATTTAAAGGGCTAGGACCAAGAATCTTTAAATCGTCTATCTCCTCTAATTTTTCAAAAAGATATTTTGTTAATTCTGTCTCATAATTATGGATTTCGTTCAATCCAATTGATTGTAAATAATTAAGTGCGGTTCCCATGCCAATTGCTTCCCCAATAGCTGGGGTACCTGCTTCGAATTTATGCGGTAAGTCTGCCCAAGTGCTGTTATCCTTGAAAACTTCATGAATCATTTCTCCTCCACCAAGGAAAGGAGGAATTTTTTCTAAAATTTCTTCTCTACCCCACAGGAAACCTATTCCAGTAGGTCCACAAAGTTTATGAGAAGACCCTGCCAGAAAATCAATACCAAGTTTTTTGATATCTACCGGCTTATGAGCAAGACTTTGGCAAGCATCTAAAAGAACTAAGCTACCTTTTCGATGCGCAAGTTCTGCAATTTCCTCGATAGGATTACAACACCCCAGTGTATTACTTACATGAACAAGACTGACTATTTTGGTTTTATTACTCAATTTTTTTCTAAAATCATCAAAATCTAATTCTCCATTTTTATCAATATTGATATAAATCAGCTTGCACTTTTTTGAGTTGGCTATTAATTGCCATGGAACTATATTACTGTGATGCTCCATTAGACTTACTAAAATCTCGTCATTTTCCTGAAGTTCGTAATTTCCCCATGCATAAGCTACTAGGTTGATAGCTTCAGTAGCATTTCTAGTGAAAATAATCTCTTTTTCATTATTACTATTAATAAAATTTGCTGTTAACTTTCTTGCATTTTCAAATTTTTCTGTTGCGATTGCACTCAGCTGATGTGCGCCTCTATGAACATTAGCATTTTGAAAGCTATAGTATTTTTTTAAGGTATCTATAACTTCTTGTGGCTTTTGACTAGTAGCTGCATGATCTAAATATATTAAATTACTGTTATTTCCATTAAATAGAGGAAAATCATTTCTACTTTTTTCAGCAATCTTTGTTACTAAATGCTTCACTGTTTTATATTTTGTATTAACTTTTCAATAAAATTCCACTTTTCAGCACTTTTAGAAAAGTTTGAAATCACTTCATCATAATATCCTTTTAATAATAAAGAATTAGCATGTGTATTATCAATACCTCTACTAAGTAAATAAAATAATTCCTCATCTTGGAGTTGGCTTACAGTTGCTCCATGAGTGCACCTAACATCATCAGCAACTATTTCAAGTTCTGGTTTTGTATCTATTCTCGCGCGTTTGGAGAGTAATAAATTTCTACTTAGCTGAGCAGCTTCTGTTTGTTGTGCTTGTTGAGGAACTTCAATTGAGCCATTAAAAATGCAGTGGGAATATTCAGAGGCTACGGCTTTTTGTAATTGATCAAGCTTTCCATTTGGACCTTCAAATCTAATTAAAGAGTGCGTAGCTATTTGCTCTTTTGATTTGGTGACCTGAAGCCCTTTGATAATGGTTGAAGCGTCTCCTTCACTTTGAATTATTCTTGGTTCAAATCGTGCATAATCCCAACCATGATGAATTGAATTAAGAGAATATTTGCTCTTCTCTGATTGCCCTACCGCCAAAGTGCAAATTGAGGAGGACTCTTTCTCTTCACCCAAAGAAATTAACCCATGAGTTAACTCTACTTTAGATTCTAATTTTATTTCGATTAAATGATTTTGTGCTGAATTATTATTACCTTTAAAAATTTGTAAAAGATCTAATTTTGCTCCCTCTTCTATTAGGAGAAATATTCGAGTTGAGATTGACTTCCCCTCTATCGATGGAATTACTATTTCTAATGATTGATTGAAATTCCGTTTAACTTTTAAAGCTAAAAGCTCTGAGCTCGATGCTTGATTAAGACACACAGAAATATCATTTTTGATATTAGTTGACTTAATTATTTTCCCAAGATTTTCTTTTATCTCACTGTCATTAAGCTTTTCAATTCCATTAGGTAAATTAATATTCAAGTTTGGATTTTCATTAGGGTTAATTATAATTCTTTCTCTGTTTTCATCCTTTTTTGGGAAAATAGATTGAAATTGAGATTTAATATATTCGTTGTCAGTAATTGTTGGTAATGACAAAAAACTATTTAACTTATTGAAGTTAGATAATCGCCACGCTTCATCTTTCTGAGAGGGCATCCCATGTTGCATGAGAAATTCTCGTCCTATTGATTGTTCATTTTTTAAATAGCCTTCAGTTGGTGGAAGTGAGTCAAGCCACTCTCGGCAAATAGTTGATGATTTCATTTTGCCATTTTCTTATCTTTGGTATCTGTGTCAATTAAGTCATATCCTGTTTTCTCAAGTTCAATTGCTAGCTCTTTGTTGCCAGTTTTAATTATTTTCCCATCAGCCATTATATGTACAAAGTCAGGAGTAATTTCATTGAGCAGTCTCTGATAATGGGTGATTAAAATTGTTGCCGAATTTGGTTGCGAGAGTTTATTGATCCCAGATGCAACAATTCTAAGAGCATCAATATCAAGTCCTGAGTCAGTTTCATCGAGTATTGATATGACTGGTTCAAGAAGAGCCATTTGAAGAATCTCGTTACGTTTTTTCTCTCCGCCAGAAAAACCTTCATTTACACTCCTTTCTAAAAAGGCTGGATCCATTTCAACTATTTTTAATCTTTCTTTTACTAGATCTTCGAATTCAAAAGTATCTAATTCACTTTGAAGTAATTCTTTTCTTCTTGAATTGGTGGCAACTCTTAAGAACTCTAGATTACTAACACCAGGGATTTCTACTGGGTATTGGAAACCAAGGAAAATACCAATTCTTGCTCTTTCCTCAGGTGCTAGCTCAATAATATCCGTACCCTTAAATTGGATAGATCCTGAAAGAACTTTATAAGATGGATGACCCGCTATAACTTTTGAAAGTGTACTTTTTCCGCTTCCATTCCGACCCATAATCGCATGGATTTCTCCTTCTTTTACTACCAGATTGACCCCATGAAGTATCTCTTGATCCTCAACACTGGCATGAAGATCTTCAATAGATAATATTTTTTCTGAAGTTGATGAAATCACTAAATTAGAGAGAAAGTTGTAGAGAGCAAAAGTATGGTTCTAATTTATTTTTATCCAACCGAACCCTCCAATTTTAAAGCCAAAAGTTTATCTGCCTCAGATGCAAACTCCATAGGTAATTCATTGAAGACATCACTACAAAAGCCACTGATCAGCATTGATACTGATTCCTCGAAATCAATTCCTCTACTTTGTAAGTAAAAAAGTTGATCTTCTGAGATCCTACAAGTACTAGCTTCATGTTCAATATTTGATTGAGGTTGTTTGGATTGAATATATGGGTAGGTATTTGCGCTGGCTTTGTCACCGATCAACATAGAGTCACATTGACTGTAATTTCGAGAGCCCTCAGCGTTTGAGCTTATGGATACAAGACCACGATAGCTATTTTTAGATTGTCCAGCACTGATACCTTTACTTACAATTTTTGATTTTGTGTTTTTTCCTATGTGAATCATTTTTGTCCCAGTATCTGCTTTCTGAAAGTTATTAGTTAGTGCAATTGAATAAAACTCACCAATGGAATTGTCTCCTTGTAGTACGCAACTCGGATATTTCCATGTAATTGCGGAGCCTGTTTCGACTTGAGACCAGCTTATTTTGCTTTTCTTCCCCCTACACTCACCTCTTTTTGTGACGAAGTTATATATTCCTCCAACTCCCTCCTCATTACCTGCATACCAATTTTGCACCGTTGAATATTTAATAGATGCATGATCGAGGGCGACAAGCTCAACAACAGCAGCATGTAATGTATTGGTATCAAACATAGGCGCTGTGCAACCTTCTAGATAACTTACTGAGGAAGATTCTTCTGCGATAATTAAAGTTCGTTCGAATTGGCCAGTGTCGCCAGAATTTATTCTAAAATAAGAGGATAATTCCATTGGGCATTTAACACCTTTGGGTATGTAGACAAACGAACCGTCACTAAAAACTGCAGAATTTAGGGCAGCAAAAAAGTTATCATTTATAGGAACAACTGTACCCATATATCTTTCAACTAGATCGGGATATTCGTTAATAGCTTCACTAATAGAGCAGAATATTACTCCATGTTCAGCAAGTTTTTCCTTATATGTAGTTGCGATGGAAACACTGTCAAAGACAGCATCTACAGCTACGTTAGATAATCTTTTTTGCTCACTAAGTGGTATTCCAAGCTTTTCAAAAGTTTCAAGTAATTTAGGATCAACTTCTTCTAAACTCTTCTTCTTTATGTCTTGTTTTGGTGCTGCATAATAAACTAGATTCTGATAATCTACTTTGGAATAAGTTAAGCCAGACCAATCAGGTTCTTTCATCTTCAACCATTGTTTATAAGCTCTTAAACGAAAATTTAATAAAAAATCTGGTTCATTTTTTTTTGTGGAAATTAACCTGATAACATCTTCATCCAATCCTTTAGGGATCTTTTCAGTTTCAATTTCAGTTATGAAGCCGTATTTATAAGGTTGGGAAACAATTTCATCGACAGTATTAGTTTGGGTCATTTTATTTTGATTAAATCAAGTCGTAGTAGTTGTTTATTTATGAAAAGTTTGGCTTTTTAAGATCCAAGATAATCTTCAATTATGACATCTGGGGTTCATCATTTGATCAAAGTGTTTTGATAGTTGGATCTCAAATGTCATTCTAAGTCAAATCAAGGTGGAAAACCTAGTGTTACGAAAGTAATTTTTAATCTCCCATAACCATAAGCCAAAATGCTTACAATCGTTTCCAATTTTAATTATGCTGGAATAAATTCTTAATCTTTTTTCAATTCGCAAAAGATTTCTAATGTATACAAATAGCTATATAAAAGCCCATTAATACAATTGATTTCATCAATCAATTGTATTAATGGGCTTTTAATACTTAATGAATGAATAACTTAAGCTTGTTTATAAGTGGAAAAAAAAAAGATAAAAACTATTAAAAGATAAATATTCTTTTAAACTTTACTGATAATAGATGCTCCCGCTGCCAGATGATGGAATCTACTTTTGTCGATAATTCTAAAAATAGTCCTTTAAGCAAAGAGGATATAAATTTGATCAGCACAACTAACCTTTCAGCTAGTGAAAAGCATCATTTAAGGATGCTTGCACATTGCTTGCAATGTTTTAAATCCATGAGTAAAAACAATTCAAGAGGATTGATCCCAGTAAAAGAAGAATGGCTTGAATGGTGTTTGAAGAATCCCATCATGATGAAAGATGATGAGTTTGTGCAGGTGATGTTTGAGCAATTTTCTGGAGCAGCTATCCAGTTGGAAAGATTGGCAAATGATCTAAAAGTTGCTCCTTTGGATTTGACATTGAGAAATTTAATCGAAGCCTATGAGGCTTGAAATTGTTCTATATCCTTGATGAGAAGAAATTTATTTGTCGAGGCTGATCCCAAAGAAAAAAGTCTTCGAAATTTTTAAAATTTGGATTTATTTTTTTGATTGATTTTGAAATTCGTGGATTGTCAATGAACTCCTTGTTTTTAGTTATGGCAACGCTTTTTGTCTGTAGATACCACTTTTTCATCTCTTCTTGGAGTCAGTAGATGCTGACCACTCCAACGAGAAGAGCACATTTCATCACATACTTATCGCACTGATCCCAAACAAAAAATGGAGGTTTATGGGCGTGACTTTTGATCAAGAATCCCTGTCACGTTTAACTCTTCGTCAGCTTCGTATTAAAGCTAGTGAACTAGGTATTCCCCTTTATAGTAGAAAATCAAAGGCTGATTTAATTAAAGGTGTTTTTCTCTACCAAGAAAAAAAAGAATTAGAAAAACAGTTGATAAATAATAAAGCCGAACCATCTCAAGAAACTACACATAATAGTTCTTCAGAGACTAAGGTTGTTTTTCTTCCTCGAGATCCAGAGTGGGCATATGTATTTTGGGAGATATCAGATGCTGATCGTTCAAATGCTCAAAATGAAGGTGCTATAAGACTTTGTTTGCGTTTAGCCGATGTTACGAATACAAATAATGGAGAAGTTAATCCTGGAACTCTGCAGGAAGTTGTTGTTGATAGTCACAGTACAGAGTGGTACTTACCTATCCCTCTAGGTGGAAGAGACTATAACGTTGAACTAGGCTATCGAATTGGTCATAAATGGATGTCACTTGCTCGTTCATCTTCAGCCAAAGTACCCTCACTACATCCAAGCGAACAAATTCTTGATCAATTTGTTCCTTTTAGTTTGGAAGCCCCAGTTACATCCTCTGATCCCAAAATAGAAAGTTTTGCATCAGAACAACCAGATAGTGGTTTGCATGAGCGCTTGTATCAATCAGCTACAACGAAATTTAGAACTAGGCGAGTTGGTTCAGAAGAATTCCAAGAGGGTGTTCTAGGAGACCTAAATTCAAACAATGAATCTGGTAGTGGGCTTTGGGCTAGTGGCTTGAATGAATCTGGTATTGGAGGAGTTACGCAAGCACGTTCTTTTTGGTTAGTTGCTGATGCTGAATTAATTGTGTATGGAGCTACTGATCCCTCAGCAAAATTATTTATCGAAGATGAAGAGGTTCCATTAGCAAATGATGGAACTTTTAGATTGCAAGTCCCGTTCAGAGATGGTGTTCAAAACTATTCAATTAAAGCGATAGATAAAGATGGGGTTGATTCGAGGAACATAACTATGAAATTCGAAAGAGTTACCCCAGTTGATAATACTAATCCCAATTCAAAAGCTGAATCAGAATGGTTTTAAATCTAACTCGACTTAATTAATGATTCGCTCGATTGTTGCTTTTACTCCATTAGTAGGGGCTATTGCTTTTCCTTTATTAATTCCTACTACGATTGAGCGTTTCGGACTCGGTCCTGGTGTATTAAGTGCCCTGATTTTAAGTACTCTTTGGTTTATCGCAATGCTTCGTACTTCTGAAATGCCTCACTAAATTCAAAGTGTTGTCATTTGATTTTCGATTCATTTTTTATATCACTCACTAATCTATTCTCAAAGTGTTTTCTAAAGAATTTAGCCAACTTACAGTTAAGTTAAACTCACCTTTTACTGATCAGAAACCAGGTACTTCTGGATTAAGAAAAAGTACTTTGCAGTTTGAAGAGCCTCATTACCTTGAGAGTTTTATTGAGTCAATCTTTATTTCCCTTCCTGGGGTGCAAGGAGGTGTTTTGGTTGTTGGAGGCGATGGTAGATATGGCAACAAAAGAGCGATTGATATCATTATTCGGATGGCATCTGCACATGGAATTCAAAAAGTTATAACAACTGTAGATGGAATTTTGTCGACCCCTGCGGCTTCTAATTTGATTCGAATTAATAAAGCAATAGGTGGAATTATTTTATCTGCCAGTCACAATCCAGGTGGACTTGAAGGTGATTTTGGTGTCAAGTTAAATGGCTCAAATGGCGGACCTGCCTCGGAATCTTTAACTGATGAAATTTATAATTGCTCAAAGAATCTTAAAGAATATAAAATCATACAATGTCAATCAAATAATTCATTTTCACCTGGTCAATATAAATTGGCTTCAATGATTGTTGAAATCGTCGATGGAATAGAAGATTACTTAGATTTAATGAAAAAAATATTTGATTTTGATTTGATTAGTTCATATATCAAAAAGGATTTTCCGATTGTTTTTGATGCTTTAAATGCTGTCACAGGACCATATGCGAAGCGTCTTTTTGTTGATTATTTAGGAGCTACTCCAGATACTGTACGGAATGGAATACCTTTGGAAGATTTCGGAGGTCTTCATCCTGATCCAAATTTGACTTATGCAAAAGATCTTGCTGACTTGCTTTTAAAAGGCAATTTATTTTCCTTCGGAGCCGCATGTGATGGCGATGGCGATAGGAATATGATCCTAGGACGTGGTTGTTTTGTAAATCCTAGTGATAGCCTTGCAATTTTAGCTGCTAATTATGATTGTGTGCCAGGATACTCCAAAGGTTTATCTGGTGTTGCTCGTTCTATGCCCACGAGTTCCGCGGTAGATGTTGTAGCAAAACATTTAGGTATAAATTGCTTTGAAACCCCTACTGGATGGAAATTCTTTGGCAATCTTTTGGACGCAAATCAAATTACTCTTTGTGGAGAAGAAAGCTTTGGAACAGGAAGTGATCATGTAAGAGAGAAAGATGGATTGTGGGCTGTTCTCTTTTGGTTGCAGATACTTGCGACTAAGAAAAAGTCTGTTTCTGAGATAATGAGAAATCATTGGCTATTTTTTGGTCGTCATTATTATTCTCGTCACGATTATGAATCTATTCCATCTGAAGTTGCAAATTCTTTGTATTCCAGATTGAGCAATATGCTTCCCACTTTAAAAGATCAATCTTTTGCTGGAAGGGTAGTGGAAAAGGCTGATGATTTTAGCTATACAGATCCAGTTGATGGTTCAATTACTCTTAATCAGGGTTTAAGAATTTTATTAGATGATGGTAGTCGAGTGTTAGTGCGACTTTCTGGTACTGGCACCCAAGGGGCTACTTTGAGAGTTTACTTTGAAAGCTTTGTACCAAGTGATGGTGATATCACTCAAGAGCCGCAGTCAGCCTTGGACCCTTTAATTAAAAGTATTGATTCTCTAGCTGAGATTTCAAAACGAACAGGCATGTCCGCTCCGACAGTTATTACTTAGATCAAAAATCCTCTAATTTGAAATTATTAAAACAACTTTATAAGTATGTTTTTTGCTTTTAGAGTACAAAAATGTTTGTTTATCAGTTTTGGCTAAAGATCTGTTTGCTTTTAATGGTGAACAGCTAATTCAGAATAATGCTCCTTTAGCTGATCGCTTACGTCCTAAAACACTTGATGAATTTGTCGGTCAAGATCACATTCTTGCTCAGGGACGTTTATTGAGACGCTCAATTGTTGCTGATAAAGTAGGCAATTTATTGCTTTATGGACCACCAGGAGTTGGTAAGACTACTTTGGCTCGGATTATCGCCTTAAATACCCTTTCTCATTTTAGTGTCGTAAATGCTGCCTTGGCTGGCATCAAGGATTTGAGATCTGAGATTGAGTCTGCAATAGATAGATTAAATAAATATGGTAAACGCACGATTTTATTTATTGATGAGGTTCATAGATTTAATACTGCTCAACAAGATGCCTTATTGCCTTGGGTTGAAAATGGAACTTTCACTCTTATTGGGGCAACTACGGAAAATCCATATTTTGAAGTTAATAAAGCTTTGGTAAGCAGATCTAGACTATTTCGTTTAAATAGTCTGAATTCAAAAGCTTTACATCAATTGCTGCAAAGAGCCTTGAGCGATAAGGAAAGGGGGTATGGTTTGAAATTAATCAATTTATCTAGTGAAGCTGCGGATCATTTGGTTGATGTGTCTAATGGAGATGCACGGGTTCTGCTTAATGCGCTTGAACTTGCTGTAGACAGCACTATTACAAATCAAGATAGTTCAATATGTATTGATCTCAAGATTGCTGAGGATTCAATTCAAGAACGAGCGGTTTTATACGACAAACAAGGTGATGCTCATTTTGATACGATCAGCGCTTTTATTAAGTCATTACGAGGTTCGGATCCAGATGCGTCATTGTTTTGGCTGGCTCGAATGTTGGAGGCTGGAGAAAATCCACGCTTCATTTTTAGACGCATGCTTATCGCTGCAGGAGAGGACATTGGTCTCGCTGATCCCAACGCAATTGTCATAGTTGAGTCATGCGCGGCGGCTTTTGATCGAATAGGTTTGCCAGAGGGTATTTATCCACTAGCTCAGGCAACCTTGTACTTAGCTACAACTGAGAAAAGCAATAGTGTGAAGGCTATTTTTAAGGCAGTTCAGAAAGTTAAAGATTCCCAAAAACAAAATATTCCGTCTCATCTTAAAGATGCAAACCGAGATCAAGAAGCATTTGGAGATGGCATGGGTTACAGGTATCCTCATACGTTTTCAAAGAATTGGGTACCTCAGCAATATTTACCAGATAGTCTGCTAAACGAGATTTTTTGGGAGCCAACTGAAAATGGTTGGGAAGGGCAAAGACGATCTCTTTTAAATGAGAGAAGATCTGAACAGTTAGCTTCATTTGTTGAAGTTGAGCAACAAAATCCTTTAACTATTACATCTGGAAAAGTTGATAGTGATTTGGAACAATGGTTATCTAGGCAAGTTTTGCAAGAGGGGGAAAGATTAAAAAACTTGATGACTAAATTATGGTCGGGTATTGCTTGGAGAAAAAATCATAGAGTTTTAGTCTTAACACCTAGTTCTTTGCTTTGGTCTTTAAAGCCTTTAAGAGAGGTATCTGAAGGGGGAGTTGTTTTGGCTGTTTCAGAAGATAATCATCCCAGATTATTAGCTGAATTAGAAGTTTTACCTCCTATGGAGCGACCTGTTTTAATTGATTCAACTTTTGAATCAATTAAAACATTAGAACACAATCTCAAATTTGAGGTAATCGGAGGAAGGATTCCATGGAAAGTTTTTTCTGAAATACATTTTTTGGAATTGTGGCCGATTCTTACTGAAAAATGTACAGAGAATGCAGAATTAAATTTAATTATAAGTAACCCATGCTCGGGGCCTGCATTTTCTTTAAAGGAAAGCCTAGAGTTTGATAGCAATAATAAAAATAACGATCTTACATTATTAGATAATTTAATTTGCAAAGAAGCGGAGTGGTTGCATAACCAGGATTATAAAAAGAAATTTATTCTAAAATTAGAAAAATTAGACTGGAATATTTCTTTTGAAGAATGGAATGAGTTTGTATATCAAAAAGTTGATAATTCTACAATTAAAAGATGGCTTAATGAAGGAAGTGAGTATCGAGAAATCATTCTAAAAAATTGTAAGGAAGAAACATTAGATCGATTGCAGAAATTATTTCAAAGATTAGAAGGCCAGACTATTAAACAGAAACTTCTACATACTAAATATGTTGCCAAAAGAATAATTAATTAAGGCAAATTATTGGTTCTCTTATTAAGGAATCTTCATCTAATGCAATCGCATAATTCCACTTATCATAACTTCTTTCGTAAATTTTTATTTTGTGTCCAAGTCTTTTATGATATGCAAATAATGATTTATTTTCCCAAGTCCATTGATTTATATTAGTAGCTATTTTTCCACTCTGCCATTTAATTGCAGCTTCTTTTACTACCCATCTTTTTAGTACTATTTCTTTAGCTTGACTTGGTGTTAAATTTTCTATTTCGCAATTTTCAGCTTCAGTGAAAAAGCGTTTGGACAATTTATGAGCTTGAAACTGTCTATCCTTTCTTTCTATATCTACACCAATTTTTGTTGAAGACCACCCTATTAATAACGCATCAGAACAGTGGCTCATGCTTATATGACCGAATCCCTCTGCTAGTAAAGGCGGTTTTCCAGGATCGGCTTTAAGAGGGATCTCTAGAGGTTCTAAGCCAGTCATTTTGGACATGACATGTCTAAGGCAGCCTCTAGAAAAGTGGTAATTCAAGCCTCTCCTTGGGGTTAAATTTTTAACCCATTTTTTCTCTTCGCTGCTTATGGGTAAAAGTCTTGATGGCATCAAAAAAAGCCAAAGACCTAGTACGCTTTTATTGTTTATTTGAGTAGTAATCATGACTCTCTGTATAGGCGATTATGCACCAGATTTCACTCTCCCTAATCAAGATGGCCTTGATACCAGTCTCTCATCATTCAAAGGGTCTAGAGTTGTAATTTATTTTTATCCAAAAGATGATACTCCTGGCTGCACTAAGGAAGCTTGTAGCTTTAGAGATAGTTGGGACCTTTTTAAATCCAACAATATTCAAGTTTTAGGTATTAGTAAGGATGCCTCAAAATCGCATATAAAATTCATTGATAAACATAAACTACCATTTATACTTTTAACTGATAATGAGCCTTGTCCTGTTGCGGCATTATACGACAGTTATGGCTTGAAGAAATTTATGGGTAGAGAGTATTATGGAATGATGAGACATACTTTCGTTATAGATAAAGATGGGAAATTAGAATTAATCTATTTAAAAGTAAAATCAGCAAATATGGCTAATCAGATTTTAAATGATCTTAAATTGAATTAATTTTTTTATCTATATCAATCATTCCTTCTAAAACTAGATTCGGACAATAATGCATATCAATATTTGTATTTTTAAGTTCATTTAATATCAGTGGAGCATCACCTCCACACATCCATATTGGTAGTTTTGTTTCCTCGAATATTTTTAAGATTAATCCTAATAAGCCATTTATTGCTCCTCTAACCATTGCATGTTTAGTTTCATGTTGAAATGTATCTATTGGGATTGTCTTGATGATTGGATTTTCTAAATTTAATGAACCATTTGCCATAGAAGATAATTGAAGTCTTAATCCAGAAATTAATTGCCCTCCAGCAAATACACCATTTTTTGTTATTTTTGTGACGCTCATAATTGTGCCTGCATCAATAACAATTAAGTCTTGTTCTTTGTTTTTGGAAGATGATTGCTTTTTATAAGCACTCCATGAAGCTAGAGCTCTGTCAATCCCTAAATTAGATGGAAGATTGATGAGCGGAACATTATCTAAATGTATTTTTTTTGAAGGGCATAATTTAATGTTACCAGGGACGGAACCAACTGAGGCCCAAGTTAATTGAGAATAATCCTTATCTTTAAATTGGATGGGATTTGGCGAGGTATGAAAATATTTCCAATCTTTTTTTCTCTTGCTTGCCCAATGCCATCTTGTATTCCCAATCATTAAGTAATTTGTTTCTAAAGACACCAGCTATATTCCTTCTCCCAAAAAATTATTTTCATCAACATGAATTCCACACTCTTCACTGACTCCTCCAAATCTTGTTGATCTTCCTTTGGAATTGTTATTTTCTGCTACGCTTGAATGCCAATCTCCGACAGTAGAATAGCCTTTATCAAATAAAGGGTGATGAGGTAAATCATTATTTTCCATGTAATAGAAAATATCTTTTTTAGTCCAGTTTAAGAGTGGTCGTAGAGTTAAACGGTCTCTGATGTAATCAATATGTGACATGGATTCTCTGTTCTTGGTTTGACCTTTACGTACACCGCTAGCCCAACAAAGAGCACCGAGTTCTGATAGGACATTTTCTAAAGGTTCAATTTTTCGTATTTGGTGATATTTGTTTAAATCTCTTAGTTCGCCAGTTTCCCAAAGTTTTCCATATTTTGCTTCCATCCTTGCTGGTGAGATAGAACTTTGGGCTACGATTAAATCTAATTCGAATAGTTTTGTTAGTTCTTCTGCATATTTGTAAGTTTCTTGAGGTAGATAACCAGTGTCTATCCAAATTACCTTTGGTTTTTTTCTAGATTTTAAAGCCACCGTCATATGAAGTAAAACAGCAGATTGGATTCCAAAACTGGTTGTTAAAACAAATTTCTCATCAAATTTCTCATGGGCCCATTGAAGTTGATCTTGAGCAGCAAGTTTTTCAAGATATTGACTTGTTTCATCAATTGATTCCACCAGAAAAGGTTGAGCAAAGTTAGTTGATTCTCTCAAATCATCGGTGTAATTGTCTTGGGATTCTTTCTGCATATTTGAGAATTGAATGCCGATTCGGTCAAAGTTTGTTTAGGGTCTTTAAAATCATCTTAAATCTAGTCCCTATGGACTTGAACAATTTGAAATCTGACCCAATAGTTGTTGTGGGTGGTGGCTTTGGAGGACTGGCTACTGTTCAAGCTTTGTTAGCCAAATCAGATGGAACATCAGTGATTTTGATTGATGAAGGCAATAGATTTCTTTTTAAGCCATTGCTTTATGAGTTATTAAGCGGTGAGCTTCAATTATGGGAGGTGGCACCTCAGTATTCTGATTTGGCTTCAGAATTAGGATTTATTTTTTTACAAGAATGTGTAGTTGAGATTGATGAAATAGCTCAAAAGTTAATTACGTCATCTGAGATTGAAATAAATTATTCTCAACTTGTAATTAGTACAGGACTTACCACTAATTATTCTTTGCTTGAAAACTTACAAGATTTTGCTTGTGGTTTTTCTAATTTAAATGACTTTCGAATACTTAAAAAGTTAATAACTAAAATAAATAATTCTTCTGAAGATACTAATCCTATAGTGATTGCTGGAGCTGGTCCAACTGGTGTTGAGCTTGCATGCAAAATTTCTGATTTAACAAAAGATCGGGTTGAAATATATTTAGTTGATAAAGGAGATAAAATTCTACCTAATTGTAAATCATTTAATAGAGAGAAAGCTATCGAAGCAATAGGTAAGAGAAATATTAGAATTTATTTAGACTATTATATAAAATCTGTTGATAGAACTTTTTTAGAACTTTGCAGCAATAATAATGAAATAAATAACTTCATTAAAATTGATTATTCTAATTTAGTATGGACTGCAGGATTAAAACCTTCTAAATCAAAAATTTTATATCGTTTTTTGAATGAAAAACAGAAGATTAAAGTCAATAAATTTATGCAAATTGATGAATATAAAAATATTTTTTTCGTTGGAGATATCACATCTTATGAAGAAGCCCCCTTCCCTTCTTCCGCTCAAGTTGCAATACAGCAAGGTTCTTTAGTGGCCCAAAATATTATTTCTTTAAAGAAGGGAAATGAACTTAAACCATTCCAATTTGAAGATCTTGGAGAAATGTTGAGTCTTGGCATTGGTAATGCATCTATTACTGGATATGGAATCACCTTGGCAGGACCCCTTGCATTTGAAATTAGGCGTTTTGCATATTTAATGAGAATGCCAGGTTTTCTTCTATCGTTTAAATCCTCTGCTTCGTGGCTATTTAATAAAAAAATAATTAATCGTTTATTTTCCCAATCTCCATAGCTCCTTTAAGCAGTAGTCTTAAAATTAATACTTGGACAGATTCAGTTGAAAAGGTTATTAATTAAATAATATGAATGAGATATTAACTGTTTTTGAAAATCCAAAAGCTGTCATAACTTTGGCAGTATTAATTAGTGCAGTTTGTTTATTCGTAAGTAGTGCGCTAGCTCCTGAACTGACTGGACTTTTGAGTGTTGCATTATTAATGGCAACAGGAGTTCTTTCTCCTCAAAAAGCATTGGCTGGTTTTGGAAGCCCTGCTTTGATTACATTGATGGGCTTGTTTGCTGTTTCTGCTGCACTTTTTAAAAGTGGAGCTCTTGATCGATTAAGAGAGTTAATAGCTTCTGAAAGTATTCGAACTCCGCGTAGATTAATAGCTTTACTTGGATTGGTTGTTGCTCCTGTGTCAGGCGTTGTTCCTAACACTCCAGTGGTTGCTTCGCTGTTACCAGTTATTGAGGCTTGGTGTGTAAAGAGAAAATTATCTCCTTCTCGTGTCTTGCTGCCACTATCTTTCGCTACGGTTTTAGGAGGGACTTTAACTCTTTTGGGGAGTTCAGTAAATTTGTTAGTTAGCGATATTAGCGATCAACTTGGCTATGGTCCTTTTGATCTTTTTACTTTTACTGCAATAGGTATACCTATATGGTTGCTTGGAACAGCGTATATGTTGTTAGCTCCTCAATCTCTATTACCTGATAGAGGAAGAATTAACTCAGAGTATGGAGGTAGTTCGGATCAAACTGGTTATTTTACGGAGGTCACAATTCCTTCTGGTTCTGAATTAGTTGGGAATTCCTTGAGGAATAGTCGCTTACAAAGAAGATTTGATGTCGATGTTTTAGAAATACAGCGAGAAAATGAAAGACTTTTACCACCCTTGGCTGATCGAATCATTCAATCTGGAGATCGCTTGTTGATAAGAATTACTCGCTCAGATCTTTTGCGTTTAAAACAAGAACATACAGTTCAATTAACTAAAAATTTAAATACTGAAAAGAATTTCTTTCTATCCAATACTGATGAAGGCCAACAAACTGTAGAGGTCCTTTTGCCAGCTGGCTCAACCTTGGCGGGTGCGAGTTTGCGAGAACTACGATTTAGGCAAAGGCATAATGCAACTGTTTTAGCTTTAAGACGAGGGCAGCAAACTGTTCAAGAAAGATTGGGACAAGCAATTTTAAGAGAGGGGGATGTACTACTTCTTCAAGCACCCAGAGATTCAATTAGAGGATTGCAAGATAGTAATGATCTACTCGTTCTAGATCAATTTGATAATGATCTACCAACTATTACAAGAAAACCCATAGCAATCGGTATCGCCATTTCTATGTTGATTCTTCCTTCTCTTACTGATTTGCCTCTGGTTGCCTCGGTTTTATTAGCAGTAATTGGAATGGTGTGGGGTGGATGTTTAAGGCCCGCAGAAGTTCAAAGATCAATTCGACTTGATGTAATTCTTTTGCTTGGATCTCTCTCTAGTTTTAGTGTCGCAATGCAAAACACAGGCCTTGCAGATGCTTTTGCGAATATTTTAATTTTTATATTGAAAGACTTATCTACTTATTCCGCTTTACTAGTGATTTTTCTCTCGACTACAATCTTCACTCAATTTGTTAGTAACGCCGCTTCAGTAGCTCTTTTAGCGCCAATTGCTGTTCAACTGGCGCCAAGTATGGGTTTACCTCCTTTGGCTTTATTGATAACAGTTCTTTTTGGCGCCAGTCAATCTTTTCTTACTCCTATGGGTTACCAGACAAACCTCATGGTATTTGGACCTGGGCGTTATCAGTTTTTAGATGTAACTAGATACGGTGCTGGGTTGACCATCTTGATGACGTTTCTTGTACCTGGGTTGATTTTGCTAAAATATGGCATTTCTTAAATATGATGGATATGATTATTAATTTAAAAAAAAATCAAAAGTTTCCATTTGATTTTGATTACTTGATCTTTTCAGAATTAGTTTCCATTTATTGTCGAAAAAAGTGAGTATTAGGCAAGAAACCTATAAAAGGCTTACGGTTCCACAGTTTACAGTGGTAACCGGTTTACTTGTGATTACTTTTGGAACATTATTATTAGCTACACCTTTATGTTCTCATGCAAATGTAGGCTTGTGGGAGGCATTATTTACGGCAACTTCTGCTGTCACAGTTACTGGATTATCTATTATTGATATAGGACTAGATTTGACATTTTTTGGACAAGTAATTTTAGCGATTATGTTATTAACTGGCGGCCTTGGCTTAATGGCCATCACTACATTTCTACAGGGCTTTATTGTTAGTGGAACAGAATTAAAAACACGTCTTGATAGAGGCAAAACTCTTGATGAATTTGGAGTCGGTGGTGTAGGAAGAACTTTTAGAGGGATTGCGATTACAGCATCTATTCTTATTTTTCTTGGTGCTATTACTTTATATTTTTTTGGTTTCAATAATTTAACTAGCTCAAGAGATAGGATCTGGGCATCAATTTTTCATAGTATATCTGCTTATAACAATGCTGGATTTAGCTTATGGTCTAACAGTTTACAAGATTTTAGAAGTAATTGGGTAGTGAATTTTGTGTTAATTACTTTAATTATATTAGGTGGCTTTGGATGGAGGGTAACTAATGATATTTGGATAAATCGTAGATCTTTAAAATTAAGAAATTTAAGTCTTCATACGCGTTTAGTAATTCGATCATCTTTTATATTAATTTCTCTGGGATTCTTCGGATTGCTTTTTACTGAATCGTTAGCTAGGGGTAGTTTCTTTTCGTTAATTCATTTCGATGATCGTATTTTAACAGCTCTATTCACTTCTGTTAGTGCCCGAACTGCAGGCTTTACGAATTTGCCCATATCAATTGAGAGTGTCTCTGACTCTGGCCTTCTGTTGTTAATGTTTCTTATGTTTATTGGAGCAAGTCCAGGTGGTACTGGAGGCGGAATTAAGACAACAACTATTGCGGCATTAATGGCAGCTACAAGAGCGACTTTACGTGGTCAAAATGAAATTATTATTCGGAATCGTCAGATATCTGACAAAGTAATTCTGAAAGCTGTAGGTATTACTGTTGGTTCATTTTTATTTGTATTAATTATGGCTCTATTATTAAGTTTGAGTAATGGTTTCAATAGCGGAGAGAATTTTTCATTTTTAGAAATGCTTTTCACTTGTATTTCCGCTTTTGCAACTGTAGGTTTCGATCTTGGCGTGACCTCTAAGCTAGGACATGTAGGTCAATTTATTCTGATTATTGGAATGTTTGTTGGCAGACTTGGCATCCTTTTATTCTTGAGCGCAGTATGGCAAGCTCTTAATAAAAGCAAGCTTCAAAATCGCAACCGAATTGGCTATCCGAGGGAAGATCTTTATGTTTAATGAGGACAAATCATGAGTGATTGGTGGCAATGGTCTCCCATAAAAGCAAACCAGAAGCTTGGGTTTGCTGTAGTTGGAATTGGTCGTTTCGGAAGTGCGGTATGTAGAGAACTATTGAGAAATGGTGCTGATGTTTTGGCTGTTGATTTTTCAGAGAAAGCAATAGAGGAATTACGTCAACTCGAGCCAACAATTGAAGCTAGGGTAGTTGACTCAACGGATGAAGAGTCTATGAAAGAGGCAGGTGTTCTTGAAATGGGGACTGTAGTTGTAGGTATTAGTGAGCCAATTGAGGCAAGTATTACGACAACTCTTATTGCTAAAGACACAGAGGGAAGTTTAGTGAAGCAGGTTATTGCTAGAGCAACAAGTGATCTGCATGAAAAAATGCTGAAAAGGGTTGGTGCTGATCGGGTGGTATTCCCTTCAAGAATGCAAGGAGAAAGATTGGGTTTGGAATTAGTTAGACCTAATTTGATTGAAAGATTAGAACTCGATGATAAAACTGGTATTGATGAGATTAAAGTTCCTGAGGTATTTGTAGGTCGTTCTTTAAGAGATTTGAATCTTCGAAAAAATTATTTTGTTAACGTTTTAGCTGCTGGTCCTGCTCAACTACTTACGGTCAATCCTCCAGCTAAATATATTTTGGAAAAAGATCATGTCCTTGTAGTTATGGGCTCAATGGAAGATCTTCAAAAGCTGCCACAAACTTAATCCATGCGTGTCTTGGGTTTGATGAGTGGTACTAGTGCTGATGGAATAGATGCAGTTTTGGTTGATTTTAAAGGTGATCCTTCAAAGCCAAAATGGAAAATTTTAAATACATGTTCATTTCAATATCCCTCCTCAACAAGAAAAAAAATAATACAAGTTGGACAAGGATTAAAAATTAATAGCAAAAATTGGCTTGAGTTGGCTGAGGAAATTACGGAGCTAAATGCTTTTGCTGCAAGGAATTGTGATCCTGAATCAACCGCAGAAGTTGTTGGATGTCACGGCCAAACTTTATTTCATAGAAGTGCAGAAAGATCTAAAAGAGGAGGAAGTCTTCAAATTCTTTTAGGACCTTTACTTGCAAATATTTTAGATCAAATTGTTATTTATGATTTTAGATCAAAGGATATTGCTTCAGGTGGTCATGGTGCCCCTTTAGTAGCGTTAGTCGATGAAGCTTTATGTGGAAGGCTATGTGGATGGAGAGGCGTTCTCAATCTTGGTGGTATTGCTAACCTTACAATTATTCCACCTAAATCTGGAATTGATAAAACCTCGGAATGTTTAGGCTGGGATTGCGGTCCAGCTAACTCTTTAATTGATTTAGCTATTCAAGAAAGTACTAATTCATCTTTAATGTTTGATCAGAATGGATCAATGGCAACTCGTGGGACACCTAAATTAGAAGTTATCAAAAAGTGGTTGAGAGATCCTTTCTTTCATCTAGAACCTCCAAGATCAACAGGTAGAGAACAATTCGGTTCTCAATATTTACAAGAAAGGAAAAAGGAATTGGGTGATATATCAAAAGAAGATTTAATATCAACATTAACTACATTTACTGCATCAATTATCTCTCAAGATTTAAATAATCTTTTTAGGCTCAAAAATATTAGTTTGATTGAGCTTTTGGTTGCTGGAGGTGGAAGTAGAAATTTATTTTTAATGAGGCAAATACAGAAACAATGTTATGGTTGCTATGTTCGTCAAATAAATGAAATTGGTATTCCATCACAATATAGAGAAGCTCTAGTTTTTGCTACTTTATCTTGGTGGAACTTTTTAGGGAAAAAAGTTAATCCTCAGTTCGTTACAGGAGCAAATAAATCTATTTTATATGGAGTAAGAGTTGATCCTTGATGTTAATTTATGAAATAGTTAGTCTCTTTTAAATTTTAATCTTTTTGGAATGCCTTTTAATCTTTGTGTCTTTTGTTTTTCTAGTGCGTTTATAAAATTTTGTGTTTTAGTTTTCTTTGTTTCTAATTCTTTAGACCCTGAACTTTCTCTCAATTCATGATTCTTAACTCCTTCTTGAATTAAAACTTTAGCCATATTGCTAACAGTTCTCGATTCTGTTTCGGCTAGTTCTGACAATCTTTCACATAAATCCTCTGGTAGGACAACTTGTATGCGAGGCGATTTTTGCTTCCCGTTCGATGAGTTTTGACGAGTAGCCATGCCTACAAAGAACTACCAAGTAGTAAATAGTGTACACTTATATGCAAGGGTAGTATCCTTGTGTATGATACTTACTAATCTGGCCAGCTTTGCCTTATCAACCTTTATTTAAATTTTTTGATTTAGGAGTGTTTCATGTCTAAGCCATCTCTTCCGCAAACCTCTCAACCTCTCTCTGCAAGTGTGGTTGCCGATAAAGGACCTGTAAAACGACAAAGAAGAAAAAGTCGTAATAGTGATAAAAAAGCAGATGTTCTAATTTCTGCTGTTGTGAGTTCTTATTTATTGACTCATTTACACCATGTTTTGCAAAGAGCAGAATATGGGGCTAGTAAAGAAGGGAGATCTTCTCATGCTGCAAACTTTGCGCAACTTCGTAAAGTCCTTTGTATGGATGCTAGAAGCATGAAAGACGCATCTGCTTTAGGTTTAAAGGAAAGTGATTTAGATATGTGCCAAGAATCAACTGATTTAGAGACAAAAGCTGCATAATTGAATATTGTTTCATTAGTCAATGTTTGTCTTATGAGCGGCAATGCTGCTGAGCTTTATAAGCTTATAAATGCAGATTCAAATAAAAAACAAGATCTTTTTCGTCAAGCTCTTCAAAATCCAAAAGGTGCGATGCAATCTATATGTGCATATGGGATTGAAATGAATTTGCCAGTTACGTCAGAGGAGGTAAAAGAATATTTGACTACCATTGATGATTTAGATACTAAACAATGGCTAACAAAAGCTAGAGGTGGTTTGTGATTAATTTTTAAATGACGAAGGGATTTCGAATGCGTCTTGACTATGTTCTCTAACTCCCCTTCTTTCGTAGCCACCTCCACCTGCCATCGTCCAAAAAAACCAATAACTTGGAATGGCAAGAGCTGCGGCAAGCGCTAAAGCAGTAATTTGTTCGAGTCTTAACATGGATAACTTAAGTAATGTAATTTAAACCAATTAGCATCGTTTAAAGCTAAATGATTGCAGGTAATTCACTTGAGGTTTTGTTGTAGTGTTGCGACTTGAGAAGATTAGTAAGATTTATCCCACGGGTGAAGTCTTGAAAGATGTTAGTTGGGAAATAAGAAATGGAGAAAGAATTGGCTTGGTAGGAATCAATGGGGCAGGGAAATCCACACAATTAAAAATCATAGCTGGATTAGAAGAGGCAACTGACGGATCTTTGATTAGTGAAGGTGAGCCATCTATTGCATATTTAAAACAGGAGTTTGATGTTGATCTTTCCAGAACTGTAAGAGAAGAGTTATTCGAGGCATTTAAAGAAGCCTCTGAATTGCTTCACAATCAAAAATTAATTCAAGAAAAAATGGAATCTGAATTAGCCTCTAAAGATTTAGAATATTTGGATTCATTGATAACAGAATTAAGCGTGATTCAAAGTAAATTTGAATCAATAAATGGCTATGATTTAGAATCTAAAGTTGAAAAGTTATTACCTACTATTGGTTTTAATCAAAATGAAGCAGACAGAGTAGTTGGAGACTTCTCCGGTGGCTGGCAGATGAGAATTGCTTTAGGCAAAATTCTCTTGCAAAGTCCTGATTTATTGTTACTAGATGAACCAACTAATCATTTAGATTTAGAAACTATTGAATGGCTTGAAAACTATTTACTTAATCAGAAAGTTGCTATGGTTATTGTTAGCCATGATAGATCTTTCTTAGACAAAGTATGTACAAGAATTGTTAATACTGAACGAGGTCAATCTAAAAGCTATCTTGGAAATTATACCTCATATCTACAACAAAGAGATTTTGAATTGGAATCAATAAAAGCTGCATATGATAAACAGCAGAAGGATATGCAAGTTCAAAAGGCATATATAGAAAGATTTAGAGCAAGTGCTACTAGAAGTACACAAGCTAAAAGCAGAGAAAAGTTATTAGATAAAGTTGAAAAAATAGAAGCTCCTGAGAATAATTTAAAAGGACCTAGTTTTAAATTTTTGGATGCCCCCCGTACTGGTAGGGATATATTAAGCATTAAGGATTTAACTCATAGCTATGAAGATAATATTTTATTTTTAGGAGCCTTTTTAGAGCTTGAGCCAGGGGAAAGAATAGCATTTTTAGGTCCAAATGGTTCTGGTAAATCTACTTTGCTTCGACTGATTATGGGTTTAGAGGAACCTGATGAAGGATCAATTATGATAGGGAAATATAATATTTTACCTAGTTATTTTGAACAAAATCAGGCAGAAGCCTTAGAATTAGACAAAACAGTAATTGACACAGTTTCTCAATCTGCACCTAATTGGACACAAACAGAAATACGTTCTTTGCTAGGTAGCTTTGGCTTAACTAATGATTCGGTTTTTAAGGAGGTTAGTCAGATAAGTGGAGGAGAGAAAGCAAGGCTTGCTTTGGCTTTAATAATTATTAAACCATCTAATTTACTTATTCTTGATGAGCCGACAAACCATTTAGACATCCCTTCAAAGCAAATGCTGGAGCAGGCATTATCTAATTATAATGGAAATGCATTAATAGTTTCTCATGATCGATATTTTATTTCAAAAGTTGCCAATACAATTGTAGAAATAAGAGATGGTCAATTAATTAAGTATCAAGGTGATTATGGATATTACAAAGAGAAAAAATTGGAAGAAGAAAAAGAAAAAGAAAAAGAATTACAATTAGCTGAACGTGAAAGAAAAAGGTTGGCTAACAGGGAAAAACAGAGAAAGAAGAAAAAAACAAAATAATATGGAATAATAAACGAAAAATTTTCAACTTACAGTTGAAGATCATAAATATCAACAGGCTTGATAATTTTTATAGACTCTTGATTCTCTCTAAGTATTTTAATTCTTAATGTCGATTGTAAATTATTCCGATTGATTTTTTGTACCACATCGGCTGGGGTTGAAATTTTTTCATTATTGATTGAAATTATTAGATCATTTACTTTTAATCCACCTTTTTCGGCAGGACCATTGGGCATCAAATATTTAATAATGGCTCCATCTTCTGTTTGGGAAAGAAAATTACTTTTTTGTTTGATATTGCTTGAAAGCGTTACCCCTATCATTGGATGTTTGGCTCTACCACTGGTGATTAAATCTTTGGCGATTTTTCTAGCTCTATTTATTGGTATTGCGAAACCTAATCCTGCTCCCGGTCCTGAGCGAACAAGAGTATTAATACCAATCACCTCTCCACCAGAATTTAATAATGGTCCTCCAGAATTACCTGGATTAATAGCAGCATCAGTTTGAATGAGATCTATTCTTTTGTCGGATATACCTAATTGAGCAACATCTCTATTGAGATTACTAATTATTCCAAGAGTAACTGTATTTTCAAGTCCAAAAGGATTTCCGACTGCAATTGCCCAATCACCAACTTTTAAATTATCGGAGTCTCCTAATTTGGCAGTGGGCCAAGGACCTTTCGCTTTGAGTTTAATAACTGCAAGATCTGTTAAAGAATCTTCTCCAACAACATTTCCAAGTACTCTTCTCCCATCCGATAAACCCACTATTAATTGGTCAGTTTTTTCTATTACATGAGCATTGGTCAAGACTAAACCTTCCTTAGAAAAAATTACTCCACTACCTTGCCCCTTTTCAATTCGAGATCTTGGAACTTGTGGGCCTTTTAGACCAAAAAATCGTTCAAAATATCGATCATTTAAAATCCCTGGAGGAAATACACCTTCAATTGAAGATACAACCCTTCGCTGGGTTTCAATTGTGACAACTGCATCTCCGCTGATATTTAATGCTTTTGATACGAAAGATTGTTTATTGGGATTTTGTGGAGATGACAGTACAGCTTCACTTGAATGAAGCGGAGTTTCATAGCGGAAATGAAAAAAAACAAGAACAAATAAAACAAAAATTTTAAAGTATTTTTGTTGGTTTAATCTAGCCAATCCTATTAGTAGTCTATTTGAATCTAATCCATACATAATCTTCTGGAAGGGATTAGTTTTTATTATGAAAATTATGATAGCTAATTTTGAAATTTAAAGATTCAAAAATGTAATTACCGTAGATTTGTACTCAAGAACTATTCTTTGAACTTTCTTTCCTCTAGAATGTAGTTCTGATTTATTTTGTGATTGATGATGAAAGTAGAACGACCTCAAAACTTAATCTGATTAATGCACTCATTTTTTGATTTATCATTTGGCAAATGTTGAGCAATTTTTTACCTTTTGTTTATGGCCTCTCAGTTTTTGTTTTGTTGATTTTGGCTGCCAGAATCATGCTGAATGGTTTTTTCTCAGATCATCAAGCATCATTTAAAACCCAAAATTCATTTTCCAAGAAAAAAAGCGATGATCGAACAGGTTTAGTTACTGTTCATCCTGAGCTTTTAAACAAAGATGGCGTGATTACTGATGAAGATTTGCTCACAGTTCGTTTTTCTAAGGACACTGATCATCCACAATCATCTGAAAAGCCTTCTGAATAATTTTCATTAGATTTTTTGGTTTGACATTCAATAGTTCTCAAAGAGGTTTTAATTTTGGAACAAAGAACCCGCATAGTAGCTGCAGTTTTAAAAAACATGAAGTTACCCCCAAGGTTTCGTCTCAGATTATTAAAAGAAGATCCAGTAAGGCTTGAATTAAGTTTGACTCCAGCCTATGGAAAAGATCCCATTCAAGTTGGGTTAGTAGAGTCTCTTGATTTGGTTGCTAGACGAGACAGAGAAGGAAGAATGCCGAGAGATCTACAAGGAACATGGGATTGGACAGTTCGACATGGAGAAGTTAGTACTGGTGGCTGGAATCCTTATTTAAAAGAAGCTCTTCAAACAATGTTCGAAACTGGATTACCAGCAATTATTTATGAGGAACTTACTGGAGAGGTTTATCATCCAGTTGATGGTGCACGACACGTTAGATAGGGTTTAAAAATTTAGAAATAAATTATCTTCGAGAGTCAATTTATACATTTCCTCATTGTGAGCATTTCTTTAGTATTATTAGTCTGATTTTGCTTTACAAATGAAAGATAACTACGAACCTCGTTATGGATTTGTCAATTTTGCTGAAATATGGAATGGCAGACTAGCCATGATGGGTATTTTAATAGGTTTAACTACAGAGCTTTTAACAGGGCAGGGAATTTTAACTCAGATGGGAATCGGTTAAAACTAATTTTTAGTTTTTTCATTTTTATACAGTTTGACTTATCTTAAAACTGCTAAACAATCGCTAACTACATATAGTGTTAAAGAATTAAACGAATCTATTGGTTTATTACTATCTAGAGGATTTGCCCCGAAATTTATACTAAAAGCCACTGTTTCTAAATCGCAAATAAAAAAAGGTCATTTGTGGTTGACTTTAACTGATGGGAAAGCAAGTGTAGATGGAGTTGCATGGTCATCAACAAGAAAGTCTTTAAAATTTTTACCAAAGCAAGATGATGGAGTTGTTATTATTGGTAAATTAAATTTCTGGGAATCTCAAGCAAGAGTATCTGTACAAGTTTTTGATATTCGACCAAGTATTTCTACTGTTCTTAAGAAGTTTGAAATAGTTAAATCAAAGCTTTTTAAAGAAGGTTTGATGGATGATGCATTACGAAGAAAAATACCAAAATATCCTCATTCAATTGCTATCCTTACAAGTGTTCCAAGCTCCGCTTTGGCTGACATACTTAGAACATCTAAGGAAAGATGGCCGTTAACAAAACTCCAAATAATTCCGATTCCTGTTCAAGGCAATAATGAAAATCAGTTGAAATTAATTTTAAGTGATTTAAAAAAAACTAAGTTAAAATTAGACGCTATAGTTATAGCTCGAGGAGGAGGAAGTAGAGAAGATTTAATGTTGTTCGATAGTGAAGGAGTAGCCAGAGAGATTGCAACATTCCCCATACCAGTAATAACAGGCATCGGTCACGAAGACGATCTAACAGTATCTGATCTTGTTGCAGACCATAGATCTGCTACTCCAACTGCTGCAATTGTTGATCTATTACCGTCAAGGGAAATTGAAAAAAATAAATTTTTACAAAATAAAAAAATTCTCAAAGATTATTTGAAATTGTTTTTTCAGAACAAAAAAAATTTTTTACTTACCAAAAAATCTTTTTTTCAATCACATTCACCACGACTCTTAATAAAAAATAAAAGAACAAAAATAAATTATATGTATGAGCTATTGAATGCACTTTCTCCACAAAAGTTGTTAAAAAGAGGTTTTACTCTGGTCTCTGATGATTCAGGTAATACGATTTATAGCGTAAAAAAAATTAAGGAAAAAGATAAATTGTTAGTTCAATTTTGTGATGGAAACATAACGGTAGAGGTTAATAGTCTTAATTATGATAAAATCTAAACTTATTAAACAAAAAATTACTATTCTATGATACTTGAAGATGAGGCCACCAAAAAACATTTATCAATGTATAAAAAAGTTAATAACAAAAAAAACATGCAGATTTTAGAAAAAGATATTAATAAATTGAGTTATGAAGATTCCATCTCTGAATTGGAAACCATTTTAATGAATGTACAAGATGAAAATATTTCACTAGATAAAATTCAGATTAATTATATTAAAGGTAATCTACTTCTTAAACATTGTGAGGAACTTCTTCAGTTTGTTGAACAAGAGATTAATGAAATTAATCCAGAATTTTTAAATATAGATTAGATTACAAATCTATATCTTCATATTTTATATCAATCGTTGCTGAACTTGCTGGAATATCTTCCAGATTATCATCGCTATTTTTTATAGTTTTTCCACATATTGGGCAACTTAACTGATTATTTATAAAGGTTGAGCCACAAGCTTCACATGTTTGTACTTTTGATTGGATTCTTTTCCAAGTAAACCAAATAATTCCTCCTAAGATTAATGGTAGCAATGTAATGATAATGAATATTCCACCTGCTAAATCAATAAAAAATTTCCCAGCTGGTGTAGGCAAAATAACAAGTAAGATCAATACCATCCAAATTAATGAAGATGGCTTATTCATGACTAATTAAGATATCTATTTGTATATTCTAATTAAAATTTTGTAGATTGTTTCATTGATGTTTAAACGTATCGATTGCGACGCATGCTTGCAATAACAACGCTCCAACATTGACCAAAATAAATAATCACTCCAACCATCCAAACCCAAAGAGTCAATACTAGAACTCCACCAATGAATCCATAAGCTTGAAATCTTGATCCTAACGAGAGGATACTTCTACTAACTGCCAAATTTAGGATAGTTAGCAAAGTTCCAATCATAAAAGCCCCAGGTATGAGTGGTTTTAAAGGCACTCTTCTACTTGGTAGTAAACCCTGTAAAAGTAGTGCCATAGTTGAAAAACCTATTAATGGAAGCATAAATTGCCCAACTTCAAGGACAGGTATTTTTGACATCGTATTTGCAATCCAAGGTGTTGTATTGGCTAATTCTTCCAAAACGGCACCAGGGATCATTCGAATATTGGCGCTGATTTGATCTAGGACCATTAAGAATCCAACTAATAGAACAACAAAAAAGGCTTCTATTCGGTTTCTGATAAATCGAAATGCTTGGATTTTTAGTGGATCAGGTTTTGATTTAGCTGGTAGAACATCTTCCCATAATCTATCTGCGCCTCTTTGTAATGTCAGATAGGCATTGCCAGCAGTAATCATCAAGAACATTGCGCCAAGTATTCCAGCTCCAAATCCTTGATTAACTAATTTTATTAAAGTTGAATCGACTAGGCCAACAACTGATGGTGGTAAAACTTGAGCAGCTAGTGCAATGATTTGTTGATCTAAGCCTTGCTGCTTTCCTAAAAACCATGATGCAACCGATAGAGATATTAGTAATATTGGGAAAAAGGACTGAAGAGTGTAGTAAGCAAATGCCGCGCTTAAATCGACGCAGTCACATTTTGACCATCTTTCATAAGCTCTCCAGAGGCTACTAAAAAACCATCTTGCTCTTTTACGCCAGTTCAAGCCCACTGTGGTTTTAAAGTATTTACTATTACGCTAGCTCCTAAGGCGATGATTTTTCTTAGTTGAATCGATAGATTTAAAATCATAAATTGTTTTTTCTGAAGCTATCTTAACTATTTAATGACAAAGAAAAGTACAGAGAGAGTTAACTATCTTGGATTAATGCCGTAGCCCAAGGCAGCATGTTGTTCAATTGATCTTGAGAGGATGCTGTTAGTAATGGAAAATTCATAGAAGTAAGATCTGTTCCAGGTTGAATATCTTGTGGATTAGTGTCCAACCAATTGATAAGACAATTAAGTTCCTCAAGTATTAACCACGCAGCTGCAACATCCCAGATTTTTGGTGTTGCCTCTAGAGCAGCAATGGTTTGACCTATGGCAACACTAGTCATGTTCAAACTGGAGACTCCCAGTAGTCTTATTTTCCCTGGAAAAGATTGCTCTGGTTTCATTTGTAAAACTTTAATTGACCGGCTACAAAGAGAAATGCAGTCACTATTTTTTTTGAAGCGTGATTCAGGCTTAAGTGGTTTGTCATTTAGCCAAACTCCTTTACCTTTTATGGCAAAAATTCTTTTTTTCAGAGCCGGGATGTCAAGAAAGGCTGTTTCCGGTTGCCCATTAGTAAAACGTGCTATTGATATTGCCCAGTACGGAATGCCTGCTGCAAAATTAGTTGTTCCATCGAGTGGGTCAACTACCCAATACTCACTTGAGCTAGGAATCGACTTCTTTCCTTCCTCACTCAGGACTCCCTCTCCGGGAGCAATTGTCGATAAACCTTGAACGATTGTTTTATCACTCCACCTATCACATTCTGTGATAAGTGTTCCATCAGGTTTTATGTCAGAGTTGATTTGACCAAAATCTTGAAGTTGACGTCTTCCAACTTCATCAACTAAATGATGAATGGAAATTAGTTGAGCATTGCTCAGAGGTTTAGATATTGGATTTTGATTCATTTTTATTCAGGTACAAGCTATAGCTGACATAATGGAATTAAATTCAATTCAGAGAGATTTGATTTGTTCTCTATGCTGCTTTGATTTTGTTGATGCACTTTGATATCACATGGTTTGATGTTATCTATACCTGTTTGTCTACTTAAATCAGCTAATAAGGTGTTGTAGCTAGTTATGGCAATAATATAACGAACCTCAGAATCAGTTAAATCTCTTTGGTTATTTACAACTTCTCGTTGTGTTGTAATACCTGATTTATATCTAAGCTTAGCTAGTCTGAGAGACTCTCTTGCCGACAAAACTTCTGTATAAGAAGCAGAAATATTTAGTTTGGCCGACTCTAGTTTGAAGAATACTTCTTCAACTTCTTGTCTGATTTCAGCTCTTCTAGTTGCAAAATTCAGTTTTGCTTCTTTTGCTTTGCTTTTATTGTAATTGTATAAAGATCTTGAATTGCCTCCATCAAAAATAAACCATGTTGCATTGAGCCCAATGGTGTTAGAGAAATTGGAGGATGTATTGCTAGTGTTTGGAGATATTTGATTTAACTCACCTTTTGCAAATGAAGAGGTAGATGTATTTACGATACTTAATTTTGGTTGGCTAGCAGCAAGTGCAACATTGGCGTTACTGTTATTAATTGATATATCCAATAGGATACTTTCAAGTTCTTCTCGTGAATTATAAGCAGCAATAATACTATCTTCTAGTGATAGATCCCATATACCTGTTATGAGGGTTTTCGAACCAATTAATGGTGTTACATCTTCTGGAAAATTAAGTATTTCAGCGAGAGATCTTTGACCTATTTTTTGATCTCCCAATTTTATATTAAATAACTGCTGATCTCTAGCTAATTGAGTTTTGGCTTCTAAAACCTCTAATTTCGTACCAATACCTGATTCAAATCTAATTTCTGCATCTCTTAATCCTAGAGTAGAGGAATCTATTGATTTTTTGGCTACTTCTATTTCCTCATTTGCTTTTTGCAAAACGAAATAACGCTTCTTTGCCTCTAATTTTAAATCTCTCAAAACTATTGAGTACGAATGTTTTGACTTTTCAAAACTATCTCTAGCTGATGTGATCTCAGGTACTCTCGCAGGATTTATTAAATCCCAACTAATTCGAGCGGATATAGAGGAGCTCAACTGTTTACTTGACGTGTTTTGTATAAGGCTTGATTCATTGTAATTATTAGATTCAAAATATTGAGGGATGCCATTAGCTGTGAGGTTTAATGTTGGGTACCAGGAAGATAACGAACTTTTTAATAGTGATTTAGCTTGGTCAACTCTTTCCAAGTAGATTTTGATAGTTCGATTATTATTTACAAGTATTTTTTCTAATTGATCGAGATTAACTTTTTGATATGTTTTTACTGATACTTCTCTTGCTCTAGAGGGTAAGAAAAGATCTTCAGGCGAATTTAATTCATATAAGACTCTTTGTCGCTTTTGACTTTGGCTTTTATTGGATTCTCCTTTTATCTTTAAATTGGCAGCTATATTTTGCGAACTTGTTGCCCATAAAGGATTTAGCCCAGATATAAATAAACCTGCAACAACTAGAAACTTTCTCTTCACTCTCCTCATAGTTATAAGAAAAACTGAGATGGATTTAGTAAAACAATTATGCTTTACCAAGTGCATTGTTCACGATGTCTTGTGCATCATGGACAATCCTTATAGACACATTAAGTGACGAAGAGAGCTCTTGAAGAGTCATGTCATCAAGAAAAATTTTTTCACCTTGTCTAAGCATGACGGATGGAAGAAGTAACTCATCGCCTAATTCTTTTCCTTGTAGTCCTTTTATTAGGTCTTGGCCAGTGAGTAAGCCAGTTACTATTTGTTCTTGCCCCCAATAAGGACTTGGAAGTCCATAAAGATGCAGTGTGAAATTATTTATTTTATTCAGGCGTTTGCAAGGCATCAGTAATTCATTCTCAACAAGCTTTCCAACAACCCAGCTGCAGGTTCTCTTTTGATCAATTTTGATAGGTAGATTTCTTGTCGCTTCATCCATCCCTCTCAGAAAACTTCGAATACTTCCTACTCCATTCTCTTTTTGAGGTAAATCCTCATAAGAATTTAGTGAGGGTAAAGGTTTCTTTGCTATTAAGTACCATTCGTCAGATAACCAGGCAAAACGGGACCCCGTTGATTTATAAAATATTTTCTGCATTGGCTCAATTTGATTAATGACTTTTGTCGCGCAATCAGAATCCACAGGTATTAGCCCATCATTCTTGGGACGGAACCTTGTTAACCCAACTGGAACTATTGCTGCTGAAAGGACTACGGGAAAATCTCCTTGAGCAAAACCATATAAATCGTTAATAGTTCTTTCTAAAGCTTCCCCATCATTTATTTCAGGGCAAACAACAATTTGAGCATGAATTTGTAGTCTTTTTTCTGAGAACCAAGCTAACTGATTTAAAAGATCAATCGCTTTTGGATTCCTTAATAGTTCGGACCTTAAAGAAGGTTCTGTTGCATGCACTGATACAAATAAAGGAGTGAGTCTTTGTTGTTCAATTCTCAGCCAGTCTTGTTCTGAAAGATTTGTAAGTGTTAAGTAAGAACCATATAAAAAACTTAGTCTATAGTCGTCATCTTTTAGATATAAGCTTTTTCTTTTCCCTGAAGGCTGTTGGTCAATGAAACAAAATGGACATTGATTATTGCATTGTTTTAATCCATCAAATAAAGCCTCAGTAAAAGAAAGTCCTAACTCATCATCGCAATCTTTTTCGATTTCAATTATGTGCTTTTTACCTTTTTCATCTAATATTGTAAGTTCAATATTTTCTTCAGCAATAAGAAATTTATAATCAATCAGATCTCGTGGTTTTACACCATTAATACTAATTAATTGATCCCCAACTTCAAATCCAAGCTCCTCGCCTATTGAGCCTTTTTCTATGGAAGCAACAATAGCAGGTTTTATTTTCTTTTTGGTTATTTTTACTGTGCTCATTTATGCTCCTAACAATAAAATAAATTTTTATAGATTTCGTGTGGGTTGAAAAAATTAAATTGATCTTGATGAATCATTTTTTTCAATATAATAAATTTTCAACAAAAAGTACTGAAGAAGCTTTTTTGAAGTATCTCTTTTCCTAAGGCTAAAAAACTTTGCCTTGAAAAGCATTGCAATCATTATAATAAAAAAATTTTAAGAATTTTTTTTAAAACTTTAATATTTGGATTCTGCAGACTGCTTGGTTTGGGTATCGACTTGAATGTAAATTCATAGAAGGTTGAGCTGAAAACCAACTCAGTTTTATTAATTCTGATTTACTCAAACAATCCCACCAAGCCCATAAATCAAGAATCGTCCTATCTTTCAAAGCCAAGGACATTGCAATTTTGGGCTAGCACAATGGTTGTCCTACCTGTTTTTGTTCAGGCTCCATGGGTTCATGTGTTCCCTTTTTCGGCTTTTTTATTTAGTTTTATAATATTTTTTCTTGGATTTTATTTACTAAAATTTTGTAGTGATAGATGGTCCTCTGTTGGTTCTTTATTGGTTGGCGTTAGTTGGAGCTGGTTAGGAGGATGTCTTTTTTGGGGATGGTTAAGAGCTCATCCTGTTTGGCATTTGCCTGTTGAGTCAATAGCTTTGCCAATAGCAGTAAGCCTCTTAAAGACTCGATGGAAAATTGGAGCTAGTTTTTATTTGGCATCTCTATTAGGAACGGCTTTTACTGATGTAATGATTGTGTTAACAGGTGTCATGAAGGCTTGGCCCGAAGTTGTAGATGCGCCTTTTTCAGAGGCATCCAAATTGTTGAGTTTCACGGCGGAACAATTATTGGAACCTTTTTCGTTATTTGCCATTTTTATTGCGGCACTTTTAATAATTTTGATAGCAAATTGGATGAATCAAAAATCCAAAAGTGAATCTTTATCTTCTGATGCTTGGCTTGTATCAAGTTCAGCTTTAACAACAACCTTATGGGTTGATGGCTTGTTTTTTGCAACTACATTGATTCAACCTCAATTAAGTGGATTGATCTAAAAATTAATATTTTATGGAATCAAATACTGGCTTCAATAAAAATGAAATTTACTCAACCAATTGGGATGTAATTGTTATTGGAGCAGGAGCTGCGGGTTTAATGTCTTCTCTTGAATTGCCATCATATCTCAAAATTTTATTGTTAAACCGGAACACTAGTAAGCGCTCCTCAAGTAGGTGGGCACAAGGAGGAATGGCTGCTGTTACTCGAATTGAAGATAGCGAGGATATTCATGCTAATGACACAATCAAAGCTGGGGCAGGCCTTTGTGATTCAGAAGCAGTTCAGATGTTTGTTCATAGTGCTCCGAGATTGGTAGATAGACTTTTGAAACTAGGAATGGAATTTGATAGAACCTCTGGAAAATTATCTACAACTCTTGAAGCTGCTCACACTCATAGAAGAGTACTTCACGTAAAAGATAGAACTGGTAAGGCATTGGTTGATGTCCTTAATGAGCAAGTTGATCAAAGAGGTAATGTTCTGCATCAAAGAGGAATAAGAGTTACTCAGATTTGGGTTGAAAGAGGAAAATGTGCTGGGGTACAAGTTCTAGATGGACCAGCTTTGCGTTGGATCAAAGCAAAGGCAGTTGTTTTAGCTACTGGCGGCGGAGGCCATTTATTTGCCAATACTACAAATCCAACTCAAGCAGCAGGTGAGGGAATTGCTCTAGCGTGGAAAGCTGGGGCTTGCATAGAAGATCTCGAATTTTTTCAGTTTCACCCAACTGCTCTGAAATTGGATAATGCGCCTTCGTTTTTGATTTCTGAAGCGGTAAGAGGAGAGGGTGCAGTTTTAGTGGATTCATTCGGCGAGAGTCCCGTAGCTCATCTTGAAGGGAAAGATCTTGCATCAAGAGATCAAGTCAGCAGAGCATTGTTTCAAGCGATGCAAAAGCAGAAAGTTGATCACATTGGTCTTGATGTTAAATCGATTTCTGTTGAGGATGTAGAAGCGCGCTTTCCGTCAATTTTTCAAAGGTGCAGAGAGCTTGGCTTAGAACCTTTAAAAGAAGCAATCCCCGTGGCTCCCTCTGCCCATTATTGGATGGGTGGTGTCGCTACAAACTTAAAAGCACAAACAAATGTCAAAGGACTTTTCGCAATTGGTGAGGTGGCATGTACTGGCCTGCATGGTGCCAATAGACTTGCAAGTAATTCATTAATGGAATGTTTGGTCTTTGCAAATCAAATGAGAAATATTGAATTAAATGATTTTATAACTTCCGATATTTCAGGGAATAATTTAAGTTTTAACAAATCAGATCTTCGCTTTTCTAAGGAGCAAGGAACTAGTTATTTATCAAAAGAAATTGAAAAACTTAGACAATTATGCTGGCGTGAAGCTGGAGTTGATCGATCACGAAAAGGAATGAATTCTGCTCTTGTAAAAGTTAAACAAGATTATCAAAATCTTTTAAACGAGCCCTTATTAAATTTGGTTTTTTCTCAGTCAAAATATGAAATTCATGAATTCGAGGAACTTGCTAGGAGAGACCTTAATTTGCTACTTGATTTGAGTAATCGACAAATGTCAAGTTTGCTTATGTTGGAAGCTTGTTTGTTTCGTGAAGAAAGTAGAGGAGGTCATTTTAGAGATGATTTCCCTACCTCAGTTCCTTTTTGGCAATGTCATACTAGACAAATGAAGGGAAAGAACATTCATACAAGACCAATTGTCGATCAAGCTGGCTTCCCTAAAAATTTTTAGAGTCTTTGTAATTGGTAAGGTCAGCTAATTCTTCTAGGCTTTTCACTCCTGAATCAATTGAGCCATTAATTTCCCAAGAAGGGAAACCAGTTATCCCTTTAGCTTCACAAAGTTCTCTTTTGTTGTTAAAACCATCTTTTGCACACTCAACTAAATTTAATTTTTCTGCAGCTTCTTTCCCGAACATTTCTTTTTGATCATGACAATGTGGACACCAATAAGCGTTATACATAACTGCTCCTTCTTTTGTTAAATGTTCAGCGAGTTTTATTTTTTCAGGAGAACTTATAGCTATTACCGCAGGTGGCATGCCTGAAATATTATTTGCAACTTCCTTGCTAGCAGGATCGACTGATGATGACCATATTAGCCCTGCTAAAAGAACTGCTACTGACATAAGAAAACCTCTAAAAAATAATTTACCATAATCTTCCCAACTGCCTCCAATTATATTTAATAATAGGACTGAAAGTGATATAAGAAAAGAAAGAAGACAGAAAAAACAGAAAGCTTTAATTTTAAATATCATTACTGATATTAAAATTAAGCTGAAAATAAAAGTAGATGTAGATATATAAAAAGATCCCCACCATGCAACTTTTGAGATATTATTTTTTTGGTTTTTGAGAATAGGTGTTAATGGGAATATTGCCATTAATAATATTAATAAATAACTAATTAAACCTATTAATGATAATGGAATAGAGAAATTATTTGTTTGAAAGAAAGTCCCCCAAGGGCTATTTAAAACTTTATCGCAGCCTCCTAATCCACCTGGACAGTTTAAATTTCCTATGATCCCCCATTTATTTAGTGTTATGGATCCTGTATCTATAACACCAACTGTTGATAATATAGCTATTGCAACTCTCGCCCATTTGGAACCTAGATCTTGGCGTCGACGACTCTTTAGTCTTGAAGGTCCCATGCAGGTGAATTTTAAATAATTGAATATTTTTTTATTCTAATGAAGAATTCATTTTAAGTCTGAATAATTTAAATCAATTCTAATGTTCTGTATATTTTAAGAACCATACATATCTGACTGAGTATGAAATATAAACCTCTTTAACTAATCCAATACTAGTAATAGTGATTTATTTATTCAGATTAATTTGATAGCTTTAAGGGCTTTTTGAATCAAGAATGCTGCAGAAAGGCCTGCTCCAACAAAAACTAAGTAAAAAAGAATTCCCATTTGATTTAAATTTCTCCACTAATAATAGAACATCAGTCCTTTATCGTTTGAATTTATTAATTTTAATCTTGAATATATTGTTTACCAGTGATCAGGCATTGCTCTGCTCGCTGTAGTTCACGACCAATGTAAATCGCATGATCTAAATGACTGATGGGGAATGGACCATGACCCTCGGAGATTTGAATACCTAATTGCTTGGCACTCTTCCCTCTATAAATATTGTTTGGTTGATTTCTACTTTTTGTTTTACACCCAATTGGTTCTCCGGTCTCTGGATCAATAGCGCGACCTTTTTGATCGATATCATTTAAATAATGTTCAAGTATTAACTCATTCGTTTTGGGTTCAATTTTTATTAAGAAATAACCTTTTGGGTCAAGCTCTATTTGCCGCTTGGATAATTTAGCGTCTAAAAGCTTTATTGAGTTAATTAAGTCTTCTTGGAGATCTAGATTGTTCATTTCTTTAATTTACAAATTAAAAAGAAGATACACAAGTCACTTATTCTGCAGTCATTAAATTTTTAGATTTCCTGCAAAAAATTATCCTGAAATAAAACTTTTTAAGATTAAAAATATAAGCAGGTTGATAAAAATAAAAGATAAATAAACAATACCTGGATTTTTTAGGCCTGCTGGTGCTGTTAGTTCATAGCCAAAAAGAGTAATAACACCTTGAGTCCCTTTATCTTTATAACTAAAAATCCCTTGAGCAAAGAAAGGTTTTTCTTCATTAGAATCGACTGTATCTTTCTCGGTGGAAAGTGATTTATTGGTCTCAGGAGAATCTAGTAAATTGTTATCTGTCATTGAGATTCAGTCTTTAATTTGTCTGAAGTTACTATGTATTTGATAGTTTTGGCTCTTCAAACTTAAAAGGTACTTCATTATTTGTAGCGTTTATTTGATCAAGCATTAACTTATTTGCTCTTGGTAGCCATTCTCTAATTAATGAATCCATAGGTAAGTTGTACCATCTATGAAGACTTGCATTGGGTTTAGCAATAAAACCTCTTCGTTTTTTGTGACTACCTCCTGCTCCAGGGTCAAAATATTTTATTTTATTAGCTATTGCCCACTCAATCGGGGAATAATAACAAGCTTCAAAATGTAAATTATCTATATTTTTTTCTGCACCCCAATATCGTCCCCAAAGCATATTTTCGTTTTTCACGCATAAGGACATTCCAATTGTTTTATCAATACCTTCTTCTTTTGCGTCAAATAAAACAATATTTTCTTTGAGTTCTGTTGATCTAAGTTCAGTGAAAAATGATTCCGTGAGGTATTTACTTCCCCATACTCCCCATCTTGAACAATGAAGCTGATAAAAATAATGCATTTTTTTTAAATTCATTACATCTATTTGAGACCCACTAAGAGCTTCAACTTTTACTCCACATTTTTTTATGCTTTCTCTTTCTCTCTTAATATTTCTACGTTGATTGGAATTGAATTTTTGTAAAAAATCAGAAAAACTTTTTTCTTCATTCAATGTCAACAGACTTTGTTGGTTGACCCACTTAGCGCAATTTAGAGATTCAGCTACTTTCATCCATTTAGGATCTACATACAAAAAATTACAACTAAGAATTCCATTTTGTTTGGCAAAACTATCAATTTCTGAGATTAATATTTGTGTGAGGTCTCTATCATTAACTCCTTCTGCAAACAGAAAGCGATAACCCTCTATTGGACTTAAGGGACTCATCCCTATTAGCTTGGGATAATATTGAAGTCCCATATCTTGAGCTAGTTGAACAAAGGCATTATCAAAAATAAATTCTCCATAACTATGAGATTTAAGATAGAGAGGTGCACATGCAATTAAATTATTTTCACTCCACGCAGAGAGAAATAATGGTTGCCATCCATATTTTGTACTAACACTTTTTGATCTTTCTAATGCATTCAACCAATCCCATTTATAAAAAGGAGTTGAATTTCCTTTTAAGAAATTATTCCAAATAATTTTTGGAATTTCTTGGATTGTGGCATGCCATTTGATTTTTATATTGTTCATTTATTTTATACTAAATCTATATTCAGGATAAATGATTTCTAAAATATCTAATAAGTAATTCGTTATTACCTAGATTTTTACTTTCTTTTAGAATCCAGTTATTCTTTTTATTCATGATTGTATTTAAGTTCTTTAATTCAGATGAAACCCAGCAGTAATCTCCTCCTATAAGATGAGGTGTAATCGTGATTTGTAATTCATCTATTAGATTCTCTAAAAGAAAAGCTGAAATAAGATTTGAACCTCCAAGTAATACAATTTTCGCAATTCCTTTCTGATACAAATCATCAAGAGAATCACGCCACGTGATTCTTAAATTTATTCTTTTATCGAATCCATCAGGAAGCATAATCTCATTTTTCTTATCTTGCATTTGGAGCAACCATCTTTGAAGAGGTTGTTGAAAAAAAAGCCAATTTTCTGGAAAATCTATTTGATTGCTTGCTATAAGAGCAATTGGCTGTTCGTTCTTGCCTTTTGAAGTTCTTTTTTTTAGTAAGCTTTTATTTTTAATTAAACAAATTGATTGATGATCTCTCAGTGTTTGCCCTCCCATTAAAATCCCATCTGACCAAGCAAGTGATTCCTCTAAAACCAAACGATCACCAGATTGACCTAATTGTGTTTTCCCTCCCTCTGGATATGCGATACGTCCATCAATACTAGAAGCTAAAACTAACTTAACCCATTTTTTTTTCAATTATCTCAGCAAACCAACCTGATTCTTAGAGTCTTTGGTATCGATTGTTGATTCAGGTACGTTTGCATAAACTTCTGCAGCATTATTAGGACTTTCCTGTAGTTTTATCTTATATAAATTAGCCCCAATCGCATTAATTGGATTAGTTAATTTATCTGAAATGTGTAATGCAATATTTTCAGCTGTAGGTACACAATTTGCAAAATATGGAATGTCTTTATTTAAAAAGGTATGATCAAAAGGTTCTACAACTAAATCATTTATTAAACTATTTAATGCAGATAAATCGCATATCATTCCAGTTCTAGGATTAATCTTCCCTTTGACAGTTATATCTACTAAGTAATTGTGACCATGTCCATTAGGTCGAGCACATTTTCCGAATATTTTTTCGTTTTCGGTTTGAGGTAGGTCTTCTCTGGCTAAGCGATGAGCAGCTGAAAAGTGTGTTTGAACTGTTAAATAAGCATCCATAGCATTTCCTTGATAGTCAGCCCAGAGTTTTGAGTTTTCGTAAAGACGAAGAGATTTTAGGGGTAAGTGAGATTTAAGGCGCTCCCATATAATACGAACTAAACTTTCAGTTGTGGGCAAGCAACCTTCGGGTTTAGAAAGATCAAACTCAGGCCATGTGTCATTTAAAAAACGAAAGTCAAGCTGACTTGTTACTTCATTTTTTATGGCATATTTTACATCTGAGAGGTTTAAGACCATGCCATATTTATTAAGATCTCCTTCCATGGTTACGATTAACTCGTAATTATGTCCGTGGCCAGGAGCTATTGAGCATGGGCCAAACAAAGCTGAATTATCATCATCAGATAATTCAGGAAGCCTATAAAGGTGGCTTGCGCTAAAGCAGGCTCGCCTTGTGATTACACAGGTTCTCCCTTCTCCGTGAGGGAAATTCGATGTGATTGCTTCCATAAATTTTTCACATCAAAATACATCTTAATAACTTTTAGTTACTTCTGTCTTTATGGCTGTCCAATCAACCCCTAAAACTCTTAAAGAAAAGTTAGGTGGTCGAAATATATTTTTGATAGGAATGATGGGTTCTGGCAAAAGTCAAACGGGTCCAGTTCTAGCAAAAATGATCAATTATGCTTTTGTTGATACTGATGATGTTATAGAAAAAGCGTCTAAACAATCTATTTCATCTATTTTTGAAAAAGATGGAGAAAAAGTCTTTAGGGATGTTGAAAAAAAAGTTTTAAAAGAAATTAGTCAACATCATTCTCTTGTAATTGCTACCGGAGGTGGTTTAGTTACCTTGCCTGAAAACTGGGGCATTCTTCATCAAGGAATAGTTATTTGGTTAGATCTTGATTTGAGACGTTCAATTAAACGATTAGAAAGTGATCAAAAGAGACGCCCTTTACTACTTGGGGATAATTTAGCTGAGAATTTTAGTCAGATTTATGAAAGTAGAAAACCAATATATTTAGAGTCAGATTTGAGAATAGAAGTTGAGGATCAATCACCATATGAGGTCGCTACTATGGTTGCTGAACATTTGCCAAGCATCCTTATTGACCCGGAGACTCAAGCCGAACGGCATACCACTGAATTGTAAAACCTGTTTTGATTTCTAGGTCGCAGGCTGTATCAAGTAAATGTTGAGCCGCTTCTGCTATTGAAGACTTACAGTCAAGATCCAATGGTAATGAATCGAATTTATTTAACCAAGATTGAAGCCATAAAAGAGTTTGTTCTTTATCCAGGAATTGTTCACTTTCGCCAGGAACCAAAACAACATAATTATCCATTTCTCTAATTAAAGGATCAGACATGAGACAGAAATTTTTCTTTTTTTTAATTTCTATTTTAATTGTTTTTACCTACTCAGTTCCTGCACTTGCTGAAAGTAGCCTTGAAATAAATAATTTTCAATCATCTAAGCTTTACGAACGCAAATCAATCTGGCCTGATTGGCGCCTTCCATCTTCCATTAAGCGCCCAGGATTGAAAGATGATTTGATTTACCCTGATTGGTTTGAAGGTGTATGGGATGTTACTAGCGAGATAGAAAGTGATCAGAATCAAGAAACTATTATTCATTCCGCTAAATTTATTCACAATACTTCTGGTGATTTAATAGCTGACCGTGAATACAACACTAAGTCTTATGCTTTGAGCACAAAGACTGGTGGTTTTTTATCAGTAAAGAATGACCCTAAATCTCCTAATCGTCAGTTTGCTAAATTAACAGAAGATAGGTATTTAGAGACAAAGATTATTGGAAGACTGCAAGAAAAAATAGACAATAATATTTTTATTACTGATGAATTAATTTTACAAATTCTTCATACACCAGAATTTAGCAGGGTTAGCCAGGTCGAAACATTAACTGAATTTAAAAAATGTGGATCTATTCAAAATAATAAAATAAATATGAGTGATTTTAATATTTGTGGAGAACAATTTCAGGCGATTTATAATCAACCTGGGCAAAATCTGATTTCTTTGCCAATTAAAACAGAGAAATCCAAATTAATACTTAGAAAGACTAATGATGATTAGTTATTGCTAATTGATCTTCAATTAAGTCTCTCCAGTTGAAAAGATTTTGAAGACTTGGATCGTTTATATATAAAGAACAACCTTTGCCTGTTAGATTTTCTCCAGACGAACTTGGAAATTTGAGTAGTGATAAGTGTGATGCTATAGCAATATCGGCAATAGAAAGATTATCTCCAACAAGAAAGTTTTCTTGCTCAATTAAATTTGATAGATATTCTAAATTTGATTTTAGAGATTCCTTCTCTTTCTGGTTTGTTAATCCAGAAATCTGACTAGCAATTTTTGTGGGAATGTTAAAAAGAAGTTTTTGCATAGAATCCAAAATTTCGTTGTCGAATAAAGAGGAAATCAATATTGGATTCTTCGACAGCTCTTCCAAAAAGACAATTTTTATAGATTTTGCCAAAGTTGTATCTGCCCAATTCTCAATTATTTGGACTTGAGAGGCTTCCTTTAGACCCTCTGGAATTAATTTTGGTTCTATTTCAATTTTCTCTAAGTGTCGTATTATTGAGCTTGAATCATGGATTATTGTTTCGTTATCAAAAAGCACGGGTAATTTTTTTTGTCCTGTTTTTTGAAAGATATCTATTTGCCCAATGGCTGGAGTTATCTCAACGGTTCGATATTCAAGCTTTTTTGCAGCCAAAGCCATTCTTACTTTCAAGCAATAAGGTGAGTGCCTAAATTGATGAAGTTCCAACATTTTAGGTTCCTTCAAATGGTTAGCAGAGTAGCTATTAATTCAGTCTTTTGGTGGTGAAAAATGGGCGAGTTTTTTTCAAATGTTTCTAGATATCCAAAATATCTCATCACGATAGTCTTGGGGGTTTTCACAGCTGCAATTTCTCCATTAATTAAACGAGGTAGTAATCCGATCACAGCGATTGCTCTCGTTGGGGCGTTGTTAAGCGGACTTCTGACAATAGTTTTCTTATTAAAGGCTATGGCTTTCCCTGAGGCAATTACTTAGTTATGGCTAATTCAAGAAGGGTTGAAAAATTAGCAGCTTTACTAAAAAGAGAAGTTAGTGAGCTTTTAGTTAATGGGGTTAGAGATGAAAGAATTCATCAAGCTATGATTACCATTACATCTGTTGAAGTTTCAGGTGATTTACAGCATGCAAAAATTTTTATCAGTCTTTTTGGTGAAGAGAAAAAAAAGGACCAAGTATTAGTTGGTTTAGAGGAAGCAAAGGGATTTATTCGTGCTGAGCTTGCTCGAAGGCTTCAAATGAGACGATCTCCTGAGCTTGTATTTAAAATTGATAAAGGCATGACAAAAGGTCCTGAAGTTTTAGATCTTCTAAATGCATTAGAACTTGAACGTAAAAGTAAAGACTTATAGATTAATCAAAATTTTTGATGAATAAATCTGATCTTAGAAGACAAGTTGCTGAATTATTTATAGTTAGAGCAAGTGGATTTAATCTTGATTCGCAACGTTTATATCCTAACTTAGAAGAATCTAACTCAAATCTAAAGAGACTTTTAGAGGAAGGTGTTGGTGGAGTTATTTTTTTAGGAGGAACAGTAAAAGAATTAGAAATTCGTTGCAATGTATTAAAAAAATGGTCTGGTAAACCTCTTCTCTTATGTGCTGATATTGAGGAAGGTGTTGGTCAAAGATTTTATGGTGGAACAAAGTTTATTCCTCCAATGGGTATCGCTCAGATTTATAAAAAAGATTATAATTTAGCTATTTCTATTGCTGAGAAGATAGGGTATTTTACTGGTAAAGAAGCAAAAAATATTGGTTTAAATTGGCTATTAGCCCCAGTCTGTGATATCAATAACAATTCAAATAACCCAGTTATAAATTTAAGAGCTTGGGGAGAAGAACCTGAAACAGTAAAAAGTTTAACTTGTGCTTTTCAGCGGGGTGTTTCTAGATCAAAAATGCTGACTTGTGCGAAACATTTTCCTGGACATGGAAATTCTGAAGTTGACTCTCACTTGGATTTGCCTGAGATACGTAACGACTTATCTGAGTTAGAGAAATTCGAGTTGATTCCATTTATTTCTTTAATCAATCAAGGAGTAAATAGTGTCATGATCGGACATTTACTTTTTTCAAAGATTGATCCTATTTATCCTGCAACACTTTCAAAAAGACTGGTTACAGATTTGTTACGTATCAAATTTAAATACGATGGTTTAGTCGTCAGCGATGCCTTAGTTATGAACGCAATAACAAATAAATATAGTAGTGGTAAGGCTGCAGTGATGGCATTTGATGCAGGAATTGATTTGATTATGATGCCAAAAGATATTGATGAGGCAATTGATTCTCTTACCGATGCTTTTTATTCAGGAAAAATTTCTTTAGAAAGGTTAAATATTTCTAGAGAAAGAAGAAAAAAACAACTTGATTTAGTTAGCAACGAAGATGATTTCAAAAAAGAAGATTTGAACAATGAAGATAATAAAAATAAATTTTTATTGGATGCCTCTAAATTTAGTAATTCTATAATAAAAAGTTCAATTTTTGTCCGAGAAGAAAGTACTATAAAAGCTGAATTTAATGATATAAATCTTATACAAATTGATAATTTTGATCAAGTACCTAATAAATTTATTCCTGCATTAGATTTCCCTAAGGCAGTAGGTTTTAAAAATTTAATTATACATCCACTTGGTATCAGTCCGTGGGGAAAAACTAATAAGAATTTTTTAGAACTGGGGCAATTTGGTAATAGTAAGATTCTTGTTCAACTTTTTGTGAGAGGTAAACCATTTATTGGATTAGATTATCATAATGATCATTGGATAGACACTATAGAAAAATTAGAATTTGAGCAAAGATTATCAGGAGTTATAATATATGGGTGTCCATATTTATTTGATAAAATAAAAAAATCTATTCATACAAATATTCCTTTAGCTTATAGCCCTAGTCAAACAGAGGAAGCACAAAATCAAATTTTAAGTCGTATTTTGCAATCAAAAACAACTCAAAAGGAAATTGATAAAGAATCAAGAATAGAATTTACTGATTGAAAATTGTTTGATCGAAAATTTAGTCTTTAATAAAAAGCTTATTATTATTTAAGTGAATACATAGTTATTCTTTAGACTTCCTTGGAATGAAGCATACAGAAATGGCTTTAATCGACAAGAAGATAATTATTACTCGTGCCCAAGAACAGTCTTCAGAGGCTCGTGCGATCTTCAGGCAAAATGGAGCTCAGGTATTCGACCTTCCTTCATTAGTGATTGGACCTCCAGATGACTGGGCGCCCTTAGATGAAGCTTTAAAGAAAATTTCTACCTTTGACTGGATTGTCTTCTCTAGTGCAAATGGTGTTAAAAATGTCCAGGATAGAATGAAAGAAATTGACTTATCTTTGTCGAAAATTTCGAAGACTATTCAAATTGCCGCTGTTGGAAGAAAAACAGCTGCGTTGTTATCAGATATGGATGCAAAGATTAGTTTTGTTCCTCCTAGTTTTGTTGCAGATAGCTTGGTTGAATATTTCCCCCAGAATCCAAAAGGTTTAAAATTTTTTATTCCTAGAGTACAAACGGGCGGCAGATCAATATTGGCCGACTCTTTTAAATTAAAAGGAGCAGAGGTTACTGAAGTAGCTGCTTATGAATCTTCTTGTCCTAAAGAAATACCTCAAAAGACTATAGATGCTTTGAACAGTGGGTCAATAGATATTATTGCTTTTACTAGTGCTAAAACAGTAATAAATACTGTCAACTTATTTAAAAAATACTTTGGTGAAAATTGGTTGAAATTGATTGAAAAGATTCAACTTGTTACGATTGGACCTCAAACAACTATTAGCTGTGAAAACTTTATTAGAAAACCTGATAAAGAGGCTAATCCACATGATCTGGAAGGATTATTACACGCTTGTCTAGAACTAAATTTTAATTAAATTTATGCTGATTGTTCGACGAGTTCTTTAAATCCGTCCAGATTTTTTTGTAATTCTTTTGTGACCATTCCTCCAAGAATATTTGCTTTCATTAGATTTGCTAAAACTTGAGGTAATTCATAAGATATTTTTAATTTAACCACAGTTTTAGAGCTCTCTTCATTGTAAAACCGAACTGAACCCTTAGTTGGTAAACCACCAACTGATTTCCATTCCAATTTCTCTGCTTCTACTCTTTCTGTGATTTGAGCTTTCCATTTAAAACGAAAGCCATTAGCTGCAAGTGTCCACTCTGTTAAATCAGGAAGTGTCGAGGTTTTTTCATCGACTGTCTTAACCGACTCAATCCAAGTCATCCACAAAGGCATCGAATCTAAATCACTCCAAAACTTCCAGACAAGTTCAACTGGAGCATGAATTTCACTTATCACTGTGTGATCAAGCCACTTTCCCATTTCTTAAGCAACCGAAGAATTTTTTGCTAGTGAGACAGACTTTGAGAGCATTGCTGACGCAGCAAGATGACCGCTCATTGTTGCTCCTTCCATAGAGTCAATGTAATCCTGTTTTGTGTAACTGCCTGCCAAGAAGAAATTACTAAAAGAGGTTTTTTGATCTGGTCTATATGGATCCATTCCAGGAGCCTCCCTGTAAAGAGAATGAGACACTTTGACCACATTGCTCCATAAAAGCTTCAAGGCTCTTGAAGAAGGAAAAAGTGCCCTGACCTGTAGATCAGTATGCTTGACAATTTCATCTGAGGATTTGGTAATCCAAGGATCTCCAGGGGTTAACACACATTGAAGTAGTGAGCCCTGACCATCTTTTTTATAGTCTTCTGGGCTTGATAAGGCTAAATCTGCAAAACAACTAAAATCAGCATCGGCTGTGTATAACAAATTGTCTAAACCAGATGGACTTTTTAGGTTTGTTTGAGCTTGTTCGTTATTGATCTCGGTTACCCAACCATCGTATCTAAGTTGCACTGTCGCGACTGGTACAGCATCAAGCTTGAAAAGTGAGTCAAATTCCTTAAAACGTCTCCATGATCTAGGGATTATTCTTTTAATCCCGGATACATCACAAGCAGCTAAATATTTGTCTGCTTGAATTTTTTGTTCACCCTTTGGTGTTTGAAGAGTTAATCCAGTCACAGATGGTTGGTCGGAATCCTCTGAATGAATTTCTTTCACAATATTTTCTAAGTGAAGCCTTCCTCCTCTTTTTTCAATGTAATCGAGTATTGGTTTGGTGAGCCATTTGTGGGGTGACCCTTTCAATAGGTTGAGCTTGGAGGCCTCTGTTTTCGAAGCAAACATCATAAAGATAGTAAGCATGCATCTTGCAGAAATTGCTTCGCAATCAATGAATCCCAGTGCATATGCAATAGGATTCCACATCCTTTCGATACTATTTTGGCTTCCTCCATGGTTAAGAAACCATTTTTGAAAGCTTATAGAATCTAGAGATCGTATTGTTTTCATAGCCCCTTCGTAGTCAATAAGCCCTCTGACTATTGGACTTGTTCCAAGGGCAAGAGCATTCCTTAGTTTGTCAATCCAATTTAATTGAGGTGTAGTGAAGAAGGCTTTTAAGCCGTTAAAAGGTGCTCCTGCAAAAAATCGAAAATCAAGGGATTTAATGTCACCACCCTTATTAACAAAAAGATGAGTGTGGTCTTTTGGCAAAAGATTTTCAAATGCCCCTACTTTTCTCATTAATGCAAACAGATTGGCATAGTTGAAAAAGAACACATGCAAACCCATCTCTATATGATTTCCATCGGAATCTTCCCAGCTTCCAACTTTTCCTCCCATAAATGGTTTTGCTTCATATAAGTCGACCTCATGTCCTTCATCAACAAGGTCAACTGCAGCAGTCAATCCTGCTAAACCTGCACCTATTATTGCGATTTTCACTCGTTTAATTAGATGGATACACTAACTCTATGAACAAAAACTCTTTTTTGGCACTTTTAAAATCGAATATGATTAATAGAGTGTTATTAATGTTTAGAAAAAAACAATGAGTGAATCAAAGGCGCCGCCCAAAACTCATAAAGCTCAAGGTGGTAAAGGAGTACTCATTACTTCTCCTGCATTGGATCAATTGTCTAGGCTTTGCAAAGAACAAGGCTCAGGAAAATTATTAAGGGTAGGGGTACGTTCAGGAGGTTGCAGTGGTATGAGTTACACCATGGACTTTGTATCTACTGATGATATTCAAAAAGATGATGAAGTCTATGAATATTCAGTTGGTAGCAGTTCGTTTAAAGTGATTTGTGATCCAAAGAGTCTTTTGTATATA
>QCEW01000002.1 GCA_003280445.1 Prochlorococcus sp. AG-363-A03
TGCCAAAAGTTTGAGAAGGTTTAAGAAAGAGGGAGTGACCTGACTAGAGAAAAGTTTTTCTAAAGCAGCTTTCTTCTGATTAACCTCTAAAACTGGTGATGCCATCGCATCACTAAATTCAGGGCATGTATCCCAAAGTTCTAAAATAGATTTAGCTTGTGTTACTACTTCATCGACCTCATTTCGGCTCTCAGCGACTTGAAGAAAAGCTTCAGCATATGGGGTAGTAATAGTATTAAGTAGTGGCATTAGTTTTCTCCAATATTTTTGATTGACTGTTTAAGAAAATTATCTTGAGTATTTGAATCTAACTTTTTGGGAAGCATTGCTAATGCTTTTTCAATAGCAAGTTCTGCTGCCTCTTTTCTTAATTGAGAAGTCACTCTTGCAGCTTCAGCATTCAAGTCAGACGCAGCGCCTTGTTTAATTCTTGCCATTTCCTCAACAGTTCTTTTTTCACTCTCTAGACGAATTGCTTCTGCTCTGGCTTTGCAATCATTTCTGATTTTGTCTGCTTTTTGCTTAGCTGAGGCAAGCTCGTCCTTTGCTTTTGAAAGAGAATCTTGCGCTTGAGCCAAACGCTCTTCTGCTTCTTTCAAGTCAGAAAGGATTGTAGTTCTTCGTCTTTCAAGGATCTTTCCTAAAAAGCCGGGCAAGAACTTATAGAGGCCAAAAACAACAACAGCTAAGTTGATAATATTGGTCTCAAAAATATTTAAATTTAGGCCAAAGCCTTCGGAAGCGAAAATTAGAGAAATCATTTTTTTGCCAAGAGTCTTTCAATAATCAAATCACCAAGATTGTCAGCCTCGCTTTTGAGTTGATTAAGAGCTTCATCTCTTTGTGAATCAATCTCACGTCTAGCTTTCTCTCTCGATGCATTTGCCTCTGAAGTAGCAAGAGCAAGAGCTTCTTTATAAAGATTCTCAGAATCCTGCTCTGCCTCAAGAATAACTTTCTGGGCTTCAAGACGAGCTTCTTTGAGCTGATCTTTGAGTTCAGTCTCTAGTCTTTCCACCTCAGCAATTTTTTTCTTTGCTTCTGCCCGACTTGTATTTACATAATCCTCTCTTTCTTCAACTACCTTTCCAACAGGTTTGAAAAAAAGAGCATTCAGTATAAAAGTAAGCAATACAACTTGGACCGCCATGAGAGGCAGCGTTGCATCGAAATCAAACAGACCTCCCTCAGAGGCACCAAACAAAAACAAAGTTGGCATTAGCTAGGGGTGCAAGAATTTAAGCGAGCCGGATAACGGCAATTGAAATTTGCTAAAGAATTTTCAAATTTTGGGGCTGAAAGTTAATCAAAATAATTAACTCAATCAGCCCTTTTTTGAAATATTCAACCAGCAAAAGGGTTAGCGAAGAGAAGCACCAATGCAACCACAAGACCATAAATGGTTAGTGATTCCATGAAAGCGAAAGAAAGAAGCAAAGTACCTCTGATTTTTCCCTCAGCTTCTGGTTGGCGGGCTATACCCTCTACTGCTCCTTGTGCAGCACTACCCTGACCGATACCAGGGCCTATTGCGCCAAGGCCTACAGCTAATCCAGCTGCAACAACTGATGCGGCGGTGGTAATGGAATCCATAATTCTGCTAAAGATGTGTAGCGCTTAAAACGCTTAAAGAGTTGTGACCGGGAGTTTATACCTGCGAGGGGTGCATCTCATAGTTCTTGAGATGATACTGAAAGAATTTCAGGCCTCAAAGCAGGAAATTTGCCTTTGAAAAGTTAATTCAGCAGCAAAAATCATGATTAATGATGCTCTTCGACTGCTTCCCCGATGTAATAGGCAGCAAGAGTTGCAAAAATCAGAGCTTGAATAGCACTAGTAAACAAGCCTAGAAACATCACAGGAACAGGCAGAACAAGAGGTACAAGAAAAACAAGTACCGCTACAACAAGTTCATCCGCCAGAATGTTTCCAAATAAACGGAATGAGAGAGAGAGTGGCTTTGTAAAATCTTCAACAATTTTGAACGGGAGCATGATTGGCGTTGGGTGAACGTAATACTCGAAGTAACGCAAACCTTTATTGCTCAGCCCCGCATAAAAATATGAAAGAGATACCAGTAGTGCTAAAGCAACAGTCGTATTTATGTCAGCTGTAGGCGCCCCAAGTTCACCACTTGGTAGTTCAATCAGCTTCCATGGAACTAATGCTCCGCCCCAGTTGCTCACGAATATGAACAGAAAGAGGGTTCCTATGAAAGGCATCCAATCTCTATAAACCTTTTCACCAATTTGTGTTCTTGCGAGATCACGTATGTAATCCCAAAGAAATTCCAAAAGATTTTGAACCCCTTTTGGATCACGCTCCATTTTTTTTGTTCCAATGACTACTAAGGCAAGCAAAGCGCCTATTAGAAGCCATGAAGTCATAAAAACTTGGCCGTGAATTCTAAAATTTCCAATTTGCCAATAGAGATGTTGACCCACCTCTAATTCAGCCAAAGGAAAAACAAATGGCAAAAAACCCATTTATCTGGAAGTTAGGTTGCGTAGAAAAAAAACGCCAAACAAACAAAACTTAAAAATTTAATTTCTAAAAAGCACTTATGGCATTGATAGAAACTGAATAATTAACGCTGGTTTATAAAGCAAAAATCCTAATAAAGCCGGAATTAAATCAAGTTGAGGAAATCTAGAAGATACCAAAACCAAAAGGACCGGGACTAACAACTGGACTTTACCGACGATTTTTGATGAAGTACCTAGTTTTCCAACTCCGCGAGCAAGCAAGCGAAAATAAAAAATTCCTGATAGAGCACCTACAAGAAGGCTCGCACTAGCATGGATTCCCCAAAAGAAACCAGCTATGCCAACAGAAAAAATAGTCAATAAAAATGCCAGACGGAAAACTCGAAATTGGAGTTCAAGATATTCGTCTGATTTGATACCGGACGATGAATCCGATGAATCAATATCCAGAAGAGGATAATGACTTGAGCAATTTTCAACAGTCTCAGATTCCACAAGAATTCCTCCTATTGGAGTTCGCTAGTGATATTGAGAAGTCGTTTTGCAAACAAGACACCTAAGCTCTCTGCAAAGGCCCGGGGAATCTATCACGATACTTGCATCAAAACAAAAAAAATTTTTACTAATAAATCGAAAAGTTGATTAATTTGATAACTTGACCAAAATTTTAAGCAAGGTTTAGTTATCTAATCCAAATCAAACTATAGTCTCTTTAAAAATTTAAACCTGGTGATATAAAAACAAAAGATTCGTAATTGATCTATATTTTTTTAATTTTTCTATAAAAACTAAAATTAACTTTAAACATATAAAAATCTTCTTTAATTTGTATGCAATTTCGTAAAAAAGTAAATTAACTACATTTAAAGACTTGGCAAGATCTTAATTAAGCGGCTAAATGGTTTATGAGTCAAAGATCCTTTGAGTAATATTTCTAATAAAAAAATACCATGTGACCCCAAAAGGACAAATGCTCACAATTCAAATAATTATCTGGGTAAATTAATAAGTAAAAAGTTACTTCCATTGCCTTGGCCCTTTTGGCCAAAGGAGGGGCGTTTGATCATTGGATTAATTGCTTTTTGGAGCATATCAGGAATATTCATACTTGGTTCAGCTAGTTGGTGGGTAGCCATCAGAGAAATGGGCGACGGGGCTTATTACATAAAGAGACAACTAATGTGGCTGATCATAAGTTGGAGCATTTTCTATCTAGCAATAAATATCAATCTGAAAAGTTGGCTTAGACTCTCAGGGCCATGCCTCTTTATAGGCATGGCCCTCATAGCATCAACAAGCTTTTTCGGTAGCACCGTTAATGGTTCTACTCGTTGGTTGATTTTAGGCCCAATCCAAATTCAACCATCGGAGTTAATCAAACCATTTATAATTCTCCAAAGTGCAAAGCTTTTTGGTCAATGGGAAAGAATTTGTTCAGAGAAAAAAATTTTTTGGTTAACTATATTTGCATCTATTTTAATATTAATTATCAAGCAGCCAAATTTAAGCACCGCTGCATTAATAGGGATCCTACTTTGGATGATTGCATTAGCGTCCGGTATTAATTTCAGTTATCTTTTTAAAACGGCTTTATCCGGCTTTTTTATTGGTTCAATAAGCATTTTTTTTAATGCGTATCAACAAAGTCGAGTTATGTCATTTATCAACCCATGGAAAGATCCACAAGGGAGCGGATACCAACTAATTCAGAGCCTTTATGCTATTGGTTCGGGAGGTCTATTTGGAGAAGGTTATGGTCTTTCAATGCAGAAATTACAATACTTGCCCTATAGAAGTACTGATTTTATATTTGCTGTTTTTGCTGAAGAATTTGGATTCTTTGGATCTATTTTACTTTTATCGTTTCTTCTTGTAGTTGCATATTTAACTCTTAAAATATCTCTTAATTGTACAAATAACTATTCTAAACTAATCTCTATTGGATCAGGTACGATTCTTGTTGGCCAATCAATTATGCACATAGCAGTTTCTTCAGGAGCAATGCCTACAACTGGGCTACCATTCCCTTTGATCAGTTATGGGGGAAACTCATTAATTTCAAGCTTACTTATAGCTGCCTTGTTGGTCAGATCCTCTATTGAATCTTCAGATTTATTAGTTAAAAATCCCTCAAATAGACTTTTAAGTAGATAATCTGGATGAAGAACTTAGAGTGGCAATTCTCTTTGTGAACATTTCTTCTATAACTTTAATTTTCTCTGATTTGACTAGACATGGCGAGGAGTTAATTAATAATGGGCTCAATCATCCAACCCCCCTAACAATTCTGATAGTTTTCACTGGAGGACTTTTGACTAGCTTGGGGCCATGTTCATTATCACTTTTACCAATTACAGTTGCATATTTAGCTGGATTTGAAAACAACCAAAACTCTTTACAAAAAACGATTAGTTTCTGCAGCGGAATAGTTATTTCACTAGTGGTATTAGGTAGTCTAAGCGGGTTTTTAGGGAAAATTTATGGTCAATTGCCAGGTTTCTTTTCAATATTTATAAGTTTTCTAGCAATAATTATGGGTCTTAATCTGCTTGGGATTTTTAAATTCTCACTTCCATCTGGTCCTGACCCTGAAAGTTGGAAAAATCAAGTTCCTCCTGCATTCGCACCAATTTCAGCAGGTTTTGCTTTTGGATTAGCATCCTCGCCATGTACTACTCCTGTTCTTGCAGTTCTTCTCGCCTGGGTAGCTAAACAAGGAAACCCTCTTAGTGGAACAATTTTTCTTGGAAGTTTTGCTATTGGACAAGTTGTTCCTTTATTTTTAGCAGGTTCTTTTGCAGCAAGTATTCCAAAATTATTATCATTACGACCCATTGGGAAATGGGTTCCACCAATAAGTGGAGTGATTTTGTTAACCATAGGTCTTATGAGCCTAATTTCTATTTGGATATAAAATAGATGAAAAAAATTAGCCAAGTTTTAAATTGGCTTTCTAGCTTAAAGATTGCGATATTACTATTATTATTGATAGCTATTTCATGTGCAGCTGGGACTTTAATACCACAACAAGAATCAGATCAATTCTATTATGATAATTTTAATAAAAATCCTTTTCTTGGAATAATTAATGCAAATATATTATTACTTTTTGAATTCGATCATGTCTATACAAGTTTTTGGTTTTTATTCTTACTAATTTGGCTTGGTTTAGCTCTTGCAGTTTGTAGCTTTAGAAGACAATTACCTATACTTAAATCAGCATTAAACTGGATAGATTATAAATCTCCTCGTCAAATAGCAAAACTTTCTATTGCTCAATCAATAGTTACTGAAAATTACTCAGAAAGCTTAGAAAAAATTAAAATTAATTTAAAAAAGAAAGGTTGGAATATAAAAGAAACAGATGGAAGGATAGCGGCTCGTCAAGGAGTAATAGGTAGATTAGGACCTATATTAATTCATATAGGCATGATACTATTAATGATAGGTGCAACATACGGATCATTAAATGGGAAAACCATAGAAAAATTTTTAGCCCCTGGCAGATCAATAAATTTATTGAACAATAATGAAGAGAAAGGGTTAACGATTGAATTACAAAAGTTTCAAATAGATAGAGACCCTCAAGGAAGAGCCGAGCAGTATAGATCTTTAGTCAATATTATCGAGCTAAATGGAAACAATCAATCAAAAGAAATTAGTGTTAATTATCCATTAAGATATAAAGGTCTAACATTATATCAAGCCGACTGGTCATTAGCAGCAATAACTATTCAAATTGAAAATAGTCCAAAATTACAAATTCCAATAAAATCTATACCTGAACTAGGTGAACAAGTCTGGGGGACAGTTATACCTACAAAAAAAGATGGTAAAGACCCAATTTTATTAACAGTTGAGAGTGAGCTTGGACCAGTAAAGATTTATGATGGTGAGGGCACATTACTTACAAATTTAAGCATAAATAAGGAAGCAATAGTCAAAGAGAGTTTAATAAAGATAATAAATATAATACCAAGTAGTGGGTTACTGTTAAAGCATGACCCTGGAGTCCCTCTTGTATATACCAGTTTTGCGATAATACTTATAGGTGGCTCACTTAGTATTATTTCCACTAAGAAAATCTGGGTATTACATGAAAAGGAAAAATCTACTATGTATATAGGTGGATTAAGCAACAGAAATCTCTCTGGTCTTTCAGAAGAACTGCCAAAACTTATTAGTCTCTTAGAGAATTAGCTCTAAATTATTTCTTTTCCCATGACAGACTCTAATGATTGTATGAACATTACCTCTAGGATTAAAATCAGCTTCTAATTGCATCCACTTAGGATCAGAAACCTCAACAAAATCGTCGATTATTTTATTAGTAACTTCTTCATGAGATGTTTTCTTTTCTCGAAAGCTATTTAAGTAAAGTTTAATGGCTTTTAATTCTATAACTTTTTTATTTGGTTGATATTTAATTCTCAAAGTTGCATAATCAGGATAACCAGAAAAAGGGCACTTACAAGTGAATTCAGGAAAATCTATTGAGATTTCATAATCTCTATTACTATTTGGATTTGGAAAACAAATTAAGTTTGCATTTTCTATTTCCCTCTCTCCATACATCATTTCTTCTTTGTTGTCTTTTTCTTGTCTAATCACATTTTAATAGCATTTACAACTCACATTACATAAAAGATTGATTGAAAATTCAAACTTTAAATAAATTCTTCTAATTAAAAAAGTTTCTTGATGATGCCAAAAAACAGATTTGTATCATTGGGTACAAAACTAATCACCGCTATCCCCCTTAATGGATACAACTAATTGTTTTACATGGACATCAGTCTCTCTGATAAACGAAATGGAACTCAAATAGAACCTACTAGTGTTCATGGAATCCTTTGGCTACAAACTCATTTTGAATCCGAGCATTGGGAATCAATCAGTAATGGTCTGGTAAGAATTCCTCCAAAAGACGCAGAAAGACTTGGTGAAGATGCAAAAAAGGCTGGTCTAAATGTAAATTTCATCAATTCTCTAACTCAATTAGACAAAATCTGATAAAAATTATCTAACATTGTAGAAGTTACTCAAAGCGATATGAAAAAAATAGAGGCAATAATCCGACCTTTTAAGCTGGAGGATGTAAAAATTGCATTAGTAAATGCAGGTATAGTTGGTATGACAGTAAGCGAAGTAAGAGGATTTGGAAGACAAAAAGGTCAGGTTGAGAGATATAGGGGTTCAGAATTCACCGTTGAGTTTCTCCAAAAGCTCAAAATTGAAGTAGTGGTCCCTGATGAAAAGTCTGAAATTGTTTTAAAAGCTATTGCTGATGCAGCCAAAACAGGAGAGATTGGAGATGGAAAAATTTTTGTTAGTCCAATTGATTCTGTTGCTCGAATCAGAACTGGCGATAGAAACGAAACAGCTCTTTAAACGCAAAAAAAATTTAAAAGCATCGATTTAGCAATTCTTTTATTTCAATATTTCCTTCAACTTCATCACCCATCCACAGAAGATATTCTTGATTACCAGCAGGGCCTTTTAAAGGCGATGCTATCAACCCTTTTGGGAGCAATCCATATTTTTCAGCTTCGTTTACTACGCCCTCTATAGCCTCAGCATGCAGTGATTCATCACGAACAACACCCCCTTTGCCCACTTTATCTTTGCCAACCTCAAATTGAGGTTTAACTAGAACAAGTAACTCAGATCGGTTAGATTTAAGAAGAGACTTAATATTAGGCAAAACAATTTTAAGAGAGATAAAAGATAAGTCTGCAACAGCGAAGTCTGGTATCGGGTCTCCATCATTAAATAGTTTTTCAGGAGTTAAATACCTAATGTTTGTTCGTTCCCAAAGAACCACTCTTGGATCATTTCTGATACTCCATGCAGTTTGGCCATACCCAACATCAACTCCATAAACCTTTGCCGCTCCTAACTGCAAAAGACAATCTGTAAAACCACCAGTTGAAATCCCAGCATCTAAACAAACCCTATTCTTAATATTTAGAGAAAATTGATTAAACGCTTCAGCCAACTTTTCACCTCCTCTGGATACATATCTCAAAGGTTGCGTAACTTCTATCTCAAGATCTTTCAGAACTTCTTGACCTGGCTTATCTAAAATTTGACCGTTGATTGTTTTAACTTTGCCAGCTCTAATAAGCTTCTGAGCCTCTTGACGTGTTTCCACCAACCCTTTAGTCAGCAAGTGAAGATCTAATCGCGATTTTTTAGTCATTATGTTTACAAAAACAAACAGGAAACGGAACAAAAACCGCAGAACTCGTGCTTATCCACTTTTTCGATGGAGAATCTAGTCAACTGACCAAAGGTTTTGTCTAAAAAGCTCAGGCATCCAAGAAATGAGAATGAGCTATCTAGCCATGGTCATTTTCATCTAACCTCAAAAAAACAACCTGGAGAAGTGCTTGAACTTCTACCTCCAGGAAGTTTTGCAAAATTTGCAAATCAACCAAATGATTTGCCTCCCTTTCAAGTTATTGATTGCAAAGGAGGAAGATGCAGAGTAAGACAACAAGCTTGGGGGAGATATGTCCATTGGGAAGTTGAACACAATAGACTCAAGTCAGCTTGACCTTGACGATCTAAATTGAAGTAACCTTTAACTTTGTAGCACTTTGATTGAGCGTTACACAAACCCAGAGATGGGAAATATTTGGTCTGATCAAGCCAAATACCAAACATGGCTTGATGTTGAGATTGCCGCATGTGAGGCTAATTGCAAATTAGGGAAAATCCCTAAAAGTGCAATGGAAACCATTCGATCAAAGGCAAGTTTCAAACCTGAACGCATCCTCGAGATAGAAGAGGAAGTTCGCCATGACGTAATTGCCTTTCTAACAAATGTAAATGAATATGTTGGTGATGCTGGCCGTTACATACATGTTGGAATGACCAGTAGCGATGTCCTTGATACTGGTCTTGCGCTTCAATTAAAGTCATCAGTCAATCTTTTAAGAAAAGAACTTTTATTGCTTGAAGAAGCTATTAGAGATCTTGCAAGACAGCATAAGAAAACCGTAATGATTGGACGTTCTCATGCGATTCATGGAGAACCTATTACCTTTGGATTCAAGTTGGCGGGATGGCTAGCTGAGACTATTAGAAATAAAGATAGGCTAAACAGCCTTGAGAAAGACATATCGGTTGGGCAAATTAGCGGGGCTATGGGTACTTATGCCAATACTGATCCAGAAATAGAAAGAATTACTTGCGAACTTTTGGGGCTTGAAAGTGACACTGCTAGCACTCAAGTTATCTCAAGAGATAGGCATGCAAATTATGTGCAGATTCTTGCTTTGATTGGATCTTCACTCGATCGTTTTTCTACAGAAATTAGAAACCTCCAAAGAACAGATGTTCTTGAAGTAGAGGAAAACTTTGCTAAAGGCCAAAAAGGAAGCTCTGCAATGCCTCATAAAAGAAATCCCATACGAAGTGAAAGAGTAAGTGGCCTTTCAAGAGTGTTAAGAAGTTATGTAGTTGCAGCCCTTGAAAATGTAGCTCTATGGCATGAAAGAGATATAAGCCACAGCTCCAATGAGAGATTAATGCTACCAGACACATCTATCACTCTTCATTTTATGATCACAGAAATGACCGCAATAATTAAAGGTCTCGGGGTTTATCCAAATAATATGCTGAAAAATTTGAACATTTATGGAGGAGTAGTTTTTAGTCAAAGAGTTCTTTTAGCTTTAGTTGAGAATGGAATGAGTCGAGAAGATTCTTACCGACTGGTACAAAAGAATGCTCATTCAGCCTGGAATCAAAACGATGGAAATTTCAGAAAAAACCTTGAGAACGATCCAGAGGTAATGAATAGTCTCACAACAAAAAAACTTTCTGATTGTTTCTCAACCGAATTACATCAGTCCAATTTGAGAGTTATTTGGGAAAGACTTGGTATATAACTTTAAAAGCTGAATCAATTAATATCAGTGAATGCACTCTCAAAAGGGAATAGAACCAGATTCAACTAAAATCCATAGTTATAAGTTTCTATTCCCTAAGAAACTTGAAAATTCTCAACCCAAGATCAATGTCCAATATGAAACGACTTGAAAAAGATAGCCTAGGTTCGATTGATGTTCCAAAGGATGCGCTATGGGGAGCTCAAACTCAACGATCAATATTAAACTTCGCTATTGGAGATGAAGTCATACCACTAGAGATTATTCATGCAATTGCCCAAATAAAAGCCTCTGCTGCTCAAGTGAACAGTCAACTAGGCCTGATAGACATAGAAACCACTAAATTTATTACCGAAGCAAGTTTAGAAATTATTGAAGGAAAACATAATGATCAATTCCCTGTGAAAGTTTGGCAAACAGGGAGTGGAACGCAAACCAATATGAACGTCAATGAGGTGATTTGTAATATAGCTTCAAAACGTTTAAATAATCCGTTAGGTAGTCATGATCCAATACATCCCAATGATCATGTCAATTGCTCTCAATCAACAAACGATGTTTTTCCAGCTGCAATCCAAATAGCCACAATAGTTACATTAAAAGACACCTTAATACCTGAATTAAAAAAAGTCATTGATGTATTCCATCAAAAAAGTAGAGAATGGAAGGATATTATAAAGATAGGACGTACTCATCTTCAAGATGCAGTACCTTTAACTCTTGGACAAGAAGTCTCTGCTTGGGCTGCTCAACTAGAAACTGCTTTAGCACGTATCGAAATCAACCTCGTGGAACTTTATCCACTTCCTCTTGGAGGAACCGCAATTGGGACTGGCCTTAATGCTCCTAAGAATTTCGATAATTTAATTGCTCTTGATATTGCTAGAAAAACAAATTTACCTTTTGAGACTGCAGCTAATAAATTTGCCATTATGGCTAGTCATGATGGTCTTGTAAATATAATGTCTCAACTCAAATTATTAGCCATAACTTTTCTCAAAGTTGTTAATGATCTTCGACTTTTATCTTGTGGACCTAGAGCTGGATTATCAGAGCTGCATCTACCAGCTAATGAACCTGGCAGCTCAATAATGCCAGGGAAGATTAATCCTACTCAATGCGAAGCGATGGCAATGGTGTGTACGCAAATAATTGGCATGGACACCTCAGTATCAATTGCAGGCAGTGGGGGATATCTACAAATGAATGTTTATAAACCACTTATTGGCTACAACATTTTAAAAAGTATCAACCTTATTCAAAATGCATGTAAGAGTTGCAGAGAAAATATGATTGAAGGGATTGAACCCAATAAAGAGAAACTCAAAGAATATCTAGATGATTCTTTGATGTTAGTAACTGCATTAGCGCCATCAATCGGATACGAAAAAGCTAGTAAAATTGCCCAATTAGCCCATAGAAAAAATCTAAGTTTAAGACAAGCATCCAATCAATTAAATTATATTGACCAAGACGAATTTGATAATCTCACTAATCCGAAATCTATGATTAGAGATGATTAAACAAAAAGGTTTTTCAATCTAAATTATGTCTTTCAGTAGCCGGATTAATAGGTTCATGATTTTTTTCTTTTGCTTGATTAATATCTTCAGCTTCGCAAACTGGAAATCTATCCATTAATTTTATCGCTGCTTTAGCATTATTTCTGAGTTGCCTACTCACAGATTCGCAATAGGGAATCTGTGAAAGTAAATCATTTGTTCTTCTTAAAATTCTTACGACATCCCCCTCATCCAAGGAGGTATTTGAAATTAAATCCGTCCAAGTACTTCCTCGAGCCCAGGCTTCTACTAAACCCATTAATTCTGAACTCCATAGGATTGGGACTTCTATATCAAATCGTTCTTGAACTGTAACCAATTCTCTTCGAATATTTGATAAATCATTAAAGGCTTCATCTGCAACTACACTTGGAATAAATCCAGACCATAAATCAGGACGATTTACTTCAGTAACAATTGATTGAATAACACCAGCTAATTCTATAGGTGTTAGTTCATCAAGATGTCCACTCATCAAAACCAATCCTAACCATAACTCATTTTCACCTCTTAAAGATCCAATACCTCTTCCAATTTCAGTTGGATTTAAATCGTCTAAGCATCCAAAGTGGTTTAGTACTTTAATTAGTGATAAGAAAGTTTCCCAGTGACGATTAGACCTGTCGTAAAGCATCTGCTCACGTTCATGTATTTCAATACTTAGTTCGTCCATTTTTCGTCTATGCTTCTTTAGTTTTTTCTTATCACCCCATCGATGAGCTGGCTGAATCAATAATTCATCATCCAGAGATTTAACTAATTTAGCTTGAGATAAAACTTCGCTAGCGAGATCATATTGAGCCGTTCTCATATCATTTTTCTGAGCCAAATTTAAAATTTTTGAAGCTGTTTCATTACTTAGTAAATCACCGTGATGTATTTCACCTAATCTACTAATTTCAGGAGTTGAAAGATGTGATACGTCTAGGCAAGTTAATTCTGCATAAAGACTAACAACTTCCTTGCAAGCAATAAGTATCCAAATATTTTCATCTGTTAAGCATAACAATTGAGATTGTCTATCTCCCTTTTGTATCTTTTGAACAATGACTGCAGGTGTAACTTTGCCTCGTAACTGTGATGTCTTTAGACTTATGAGGGTTCCATTATTTGCAAATTCTAAGGCTAAGATCAATTCATTAGATAAGGTTTCTGCTGATTGTTTTTGGAGAATTTTCAATAATCTCCTTTCTTCTTTTAGATGACTTTTAATTTTCTCATATCTTTCAAAATCGGACCATGGGATGTCTTCTGAAAAAGTTTTATACTCTTTAAACTCCTCTTTTAGGCTGGACAACTCTTCTTCTTCTTCAACCAAATCCAAGCTCGCCAAGTATCTACTAAAGCTTCTCTCTATCAATTCTTTTGATTTGTCTAAGTCATAACGCTGTAATAGATTCAATACCATGCCATAGCTGGGCGTGAATTGACTAATCAGTGGATCGGCCGGGCTGGTGGCTAATTGACCTGCTTCTCGAACCCCTTCGAACCGAGTTTGTACAGTGACCACGTAACCTCTAGAGTCAAGACCTCTTCTTCCAGCCCTCCCAGCCATTTGTAAGAATTCACTCCCCATTAATTGACGATGTCCATTATCTGATCTCTTCGACAAAGTAGATATAATTGTGCTTCTCGCCGGCATATTGATTCCTGCAGCTAAGGTTTCAGTTGCAAAAACCACCTTTATCAATCCCTCTTGAAATAATTCCTCAATTAACTCCTTCCAAGCAGGAAGAACTCCTGCATGATGAGATGCGATTCCATTAAATAAAGCTTTTATATGTAAATCATCTCTCAAACCTTCTGAGTTTAAAATTGTATATTTTTCAAATCGATCTTGAATTAATTGTCTTTCTTCTTGATTCACTAAAGAAGTGCTAGCTATTGTTTTCACAGCCTTATCACAACCGCGACGACTAAATATGAAATAAATAGCGGGTAACATATTTCTTTCCGCCAACTTCGATATAACAAAGCCCAATGAAGGAGAGTCAGGTTGATTAGGCTTGGATAAGCGTCCTCTCTTCTTATGTGATTTTGTTGAGCGCCAAATCTTACAGTTTGGATGTAAGCCAGTTCCTTTTTCATTGAGTAATGGATGAAGTCCTTTAGCGCTACAAAAATTGAATTCCAAGGGAACTGGTCTTAAATCACTAGATATCAAATCTGTTGGTCCGTGAACTTGCTCGATCCAATCAGTTAATTGACCTGCATTCGCAACGGTTGCCGATAGAGCAACGAACTGAACGGATTTAGGACAATGAATAATTGATTCCTCCCACACTGTTCCTCTATGAGCATCATTCATGTAATGACATTCATCAAGGACTACGGTTTCTATATCAAGTAGAGGGTCATCATTTCTATCCGCTGCTGCATAAAGCATATTTCTAAAAATTTCAGTAGTCATCACAAGAATCGAGGCCTCTCTATTCAGACTTAAATCACCTGTTAAAAGACCTACATTGCTTGAACCAAATTGATTCCTAAAGTCTCTGAGTTTTTGGTTAGATAAAGCTTTTAAGGGAGTTGTATAAAACACCTTATTTCCATGAGCAATCGCTCTATAAATTGCATACTCTCCTATCAAGGTTTTTCCTGATCCTGTAGGAGCACTAACAACCACAGAATGCCCTTGATTGAGTGAGTCAATTGCTTTAAGTTGAAACTCATCCAACGCAAAAGAAAAGACTTCCTTTGGATTTAAACTGTTTTTGAGGATTTCGTTCTCAGACGTATCTCTTTCTAAAGAAGTCATTTCTAAATCCTAGGGGAATATTCTTTGATCACATGATTTTTGATTTGGATACATAATAGAAACAAGAAACCAAAGAAAAAATGTTAGCTCATTACCAAAATCTCTAAATATAGAAAAAAACATAAAGATATGCCTTCCATCCCTAATCCTAGAACTCGTAAACTGAGAACTTGGGTTCCAGGAGAGAAATCTTCAGAATTGATTGGTGTAGATAAAAATCAAAACCAAATTACGTTAATTGACTTAGCGAGTAATGACTATCTAGACCTGGCAAGACATCCATTATTAATTAAGGCAGCAAGAGAAATCTTAGAAACTGATGGAATTGGATCTGGAGGATCAAGATTTATTACTGGTAGTAGAACTATTCATCAAAGACTTGAAACGAAGCTTGCCCAATGGCTTGATCGTGAGATTGTACTAATTTACCCGAGTGGTTTCCAGGCTAATCTGGCTGCAGTTTTAGCACTTACAGATCGTCACACTCCTGTTATTTGTGATCGTCTGATACATCATTCGCTGCTCGTTGGAGTCAAGGCGAGTGGTGCAAAGCTCATTAGATTCAAGCACAACAATTTATCTGAACTAGAAAAACTTTTAAAAAAATCCAGACAAAGTAATTCTCAAAAACAACCTTTAGTAATTACTGAAAGCCTTTTTAGTATGGAGGGTACAACAGCACCCATAAAAGAAATTTCAAAGCTATGCGTTAAGTATGATTCAAAGTTATTGATAGATGAAGCTCATGCTTTTGGCGTTATGGGTCCAGAGGGAAGAGGAGAATCTTTTGGACTCAAAGAACCAATATCAATTATCAGTGGGACCTTCGGTAAAGCATTTGGAAGTGGAGGAGCATTTCTAGCAACAGACAAGATCACAGGAGAAAATTTAATACAAAACTGTGGGGCATTTCGCTATACAACTGCTTTAGCTCCTCCACTTTGTGCAAGTGCTTTAGCGGCGTTAAATCTAATTGAAAGCAACCCTAGTTGGGGTAGCGCACTTAAAGAGAAATCAATAGCTTTAAGAAATAGATTGTCTCAAATCGGGTGGCAACGGCCTCTTGGGGAAGGTCCAATAATCTCCATAATTCTAGGTTCGGACGAATTAGCCATGGATTATCAGGAAAGACTTGAAGCCGAAGGCCTTCTAACTGTCGCAATCCGTCCACCAACTGTCCCTGAAGGTAAATCTAGACTTAGATTGGTGATCAGGCGAAATACTCCCGTTCAGGCCTTCGAAAGACTTATCGAAGTTCTTAAAGATACATGAAAGAAATAATTTCTATGCATGGCTGGGCTGGTGATAGTCATCAATGGTCAGTGTGGGAAAAGATATTTAAAAGTTGTAATTGGGAATGGCAAACTTCTGAACGTGGATATAAAGATATAAGTCCTCATACACCCACATGGAATGACAATTCAAATCAAGTCGAGGTAAAAAGAGTTGCTATATGTCACTCTCTTGGTTCGCATTTGATAGATAAAGAAGTTTTACACTCAGCTACTCATGTTGTATTAATCAACAGTTTTAGTCGTTTTATTCCAATCAACAAAGAGTATCGTCCTATAAAACTTGCCCTCAATAGAATGATGAATTCAATTAATACTCCTAATGAAGCAGCTATGTTAAGAAAATTTCATGTAAAAGCTCATAAACCTAATTACATAGATGTCAAGTCATCCGAATCAAATCTCATTCACTTATCAGATTCAGGAAGGTTGAGATTAAAAAATGACTTAAAGCTTCTTATGAATTCTGATTCACTACCAATTGGCTTAAACAGTTCTGCTAAAGTACTCATTGTTAACAGTGAGCAAGACTATATTCTAGCTAATCAAACGAAAAAAAAGCTTGCTGAAGATTTAAAAAACCACTTAGACACCGTACCCAAAACAATCAACCTTCAAGACGACGGGCATTTCATTACAAAAATTAAAAATTTCAAAAAAGTCAAATACTGGCTAGAATTTGATCATGCAAAAAACATGGTCTAACCAAGTTAATCAAAACTTTAACGAAGCTGCATTAAGTTATAACGAATCAGCATCAATTCAAAAAAGTACTGCTTTAAAACTTGCAAAAATATGTTCTCATTATTCAATCAAACATGGACTCTGGGTTGACCTTGGCTCTGGCACTGGACTACTTGCTAAATCATTAGAAGATCTAAATCCAAACCAAAATGTAGTGAGATTGGATAATTCTAAAAAAATGATTGATCAACATTCAGAAAAGTGTGTTAAACAACTTTGGGACTTAAATAGAGGGTTACCTAAGTGGCCTAAAAAACCAAATTTATTAGCTTCAAGTTTTGTTTTACATTGGCTTGATAATCCACAAAAGAAACTTAAAGAATGGTTGAATTCTCTAAGTTTAGATGGATGGATTGCTTTAGCAGTCCCAATAAAGGGAAGTTTTCCAGAATGGTATGAAGCCGCAGAAAAGGCAAATTTAATATGTACAGCTCTTGATTTACCATCCTACGACTCACTAATTAGAGTCGTTCCGAAACAAAGTCTTTTGTATAACAAAATTGAAGTTATTAAACAAACATCTAATAAGGCGACTTCTTTATTAAAACCAATGATCAAGGTCGGAGCACAAAGTAGTCAGAAGGAACAATTAAGTGTTTCAGATTGGCGACATCTATTATCTTTTTGGCCAATTTCCAACAAGGATAAACAAGTAAGTCTTAGTTGGTCAATTCAGTTTTTATTAATAAAGCGATGAGTGTATTCAAAAAAAGAATTATTATTTGTGGAACAGATACAGATGTAGGTAAAACTATAGTTAGTAGTTTTTTCGTACAAGGGCTTAAAGGTACCTACTGGAAACCCATTCAAAGTGGAACAGAAGAAGGTACAGATACAAAAACAGTTTGCAATATCTTAAATCTTGAACCTGACCGCTATCTTTCTGAAAGATATAAATTCAAGGCTCCTGTCTCTCCACATTGGGCTGCTGAACAAGAGTCTGGTTTTATTGAACCAAGCAATTTAAAATTACCTGACTTAGATAAATTAATAATCATCGAGACTGCAGGTGGTTTAATGGTTCCTTTAAATCGGGATTGGCTACAAATAGATCAATTAAAGGCTTGGGGAGCTCCCATAATTCTTGTAGCAAGGACAGGTCTTGGCACTCTCAATCACACCTTATTAAGTCTAGAAGCCTTGAAGCATAGAAATTTAGATGTATTAGGAATAGTATTAAATGGCCCGCCCCACAAAGACAATCCGAAGACTCTAGAGCAATTTGGAGATACTAAAATTCTTGCAACTCTTCCTATCTTTGACGAAGTCAACGCAAAAGTACTCTCACAAGAGTGGTATAAACAGCAACTAGATCAAAAGCTTAAAAAATATATTCGAAATTAAAATTTTATTTTTTTCTTAATCAAAAGATTATTTTGACTCCAATCAAGTTAAATGAAACAAGAAGGAAAACTAAATTTGATGAATGAGAAAGAAAATTCAAATCAAACTATTCAGAATCCTCATATATGGCCACCATTCACACAACTTACATCCTCTAAGCCTCAATCATTAGTTGAAAAAGCCAAAGGTGCCCTTTTACTTCCTAAAGACAAAGCGCCAATAATCGATGGCATAAGTAGCTGGTGGGTCACTCTTCATGGTCATGCAAATGAATATATTGCTAAGGCAATCGCAAATCAAGCAGAGCAATTAGAACAAATTATTTTCGCAGATTTCACTCATCCACAAGCTGAGCTATTAGCTAATCGACTAAGTAAATTAACGGGTCTAGAAAAGTTATTCTTTTCAGATAATGGCTCTACGGCAGTAGAAGTAGCTTTGAAAATGGCTCGTCAATGGTGGAAAAACAAAGGTGACAATAGATCTCAAATTATTGCATTCGAAGGTGCCTACCATGGAGATACTTTTGGAGCAATGGCAGTAGGCGAACGAAATATATTTAGCGAGCCTTTTGATCAAATGCTATTTCCTGTTAGCAGAGTCCCTTGGCCTGATACATGGTGGGGCGATGAAGATTTTGAAAGACGAGAAAAGGAAGTTTTAGAAACTCTTGATCACCTCCTAAAAAAACCAACTATTGCGGTAATTCTTGAGCCATTAGTGCAAGGGGCGGGAGGGATGCGAATGGTTCGCTCAGAATTTTTAGTAGAAGTCGAAAAAAGAATTCGCCAAGCTAATTCTTTACTTATTGCAGATGAAGTCTTAACTGGCTTTGGAAGGTGCGGAGAACTATTCGCTTTTCAAAGAGCAGGATTAAAGCCAGACCTTATATCACTCTCAAAAGGGTTAACTGGTGGATTCCTTCCGATGGGAGTTACTATGTCCAGTAAAAGGATTTCTGAAGGTTTCCTTGGGGAAGATCCCAAGCAAACGTTCTGGCATGGTCATAGTTTCACAGCTAATCCCTTAGGCTGCGCAGCTGCCAATGCCAGCTTAGATCTTTTAGAAAGCTCCCCGCAAAAATATTTGGATTTCGAGTCACGTCATCTACCTCATCTACAAAAAATAGTTAATGACCCAAGAATTGAATGTCCAAGAATTACAGGAACTATTGCTGCTTTTAACATTAAAGTGAAAGGTAAAAAAGGATATTTAAGTTCCGTTGGGAAAATCATGAAAGCAAGTGCATTGAGGGTTGGTGTCTTCATTAGGCCATTAGGAGATGTAGTTTATTTAATGCCACCACTGTGTATCACAGATGAAGAACTAGAAAAATGCTATTTTGGAATTCAAGAGGGTTTAAATTCTCTATCCTAGAATTTTTTCTTACCAAGATTCTAAGCACTTAGCTATATAATTATTTCTGAAATTAAACTTACATCAACCAACTGGGGGTAAAGTTCAAGTTTCCCCCTCTTAAAAAAGTAATTAACACTCCTAAAGCCAGGCTCAAGAAAATAGAGGTGCTTAACAGAAGAAGTGAAAACAGTTCTCCTCCTGATAATGGTCGCCTTACTCCTATCGATTTAGAAAATTGTACAGGTTGTATACTCTTTAAATAAGGATCTTTGTTCTTACTTATAAGTTTATTCTCTTTTTCTATCAGTAAGTCATAGTCAGCCCTTAAGACAGGATCACTTAATAAATCATAAGCCTCACAAACATTTTGAAATTGCCTTGTCGCTTCATCACTTGGCAAAGATGTCGTATCCGGATGAAGTTGCTTACTTAATTGACGGAAAGCTTTTCTAAGCTCTGCGTTATTGGCAGAGGTAGAAACACCAAGCAGTTCGTAACAATTAGAAGAAGGTGTCAACTAAAAAAAAATATGATCTAATAATATATAGATTTTATATATATATCTCAGGACTGACTATTTCAAAAAACAATTCAAAATGTCTACTGATAAAAACAACAAAAAATCAAATCATCTTACGATATGGAATGAGCTTCAATGGGTGCCAAGTAAAACACAATTAGCTCAATTTATCCATTTGCAAGAGTTACTGAGAGAATGGAATAAGAAGAGCAACCTTACTCGTTTAGTTGATGGAGATGATTTCTGGACTGCACAAGTATGTGACAGCTTGTTGCCACTGCATGAAGAACTTCAATACCCTGAACTTTCTCATAAATACATCGATATTGGTTCTGGCTGTGGATTCCCTGGCATAGCCATAGCTATAGCAATGCCAAATTCAAATATTACTCTTTTAGATTCTTCTAATAAAAAAACAGCTTTTCTGAAAGAAGTTTCTAAAGAAATTGGATTAACTTCTCGCATAACAATCGTAACGGAACGAGCCGAGACAGCAGGAAGGGATCCAATCCTTCGAAGTAATTTTGACTATGCCATTGCAAGAGCAGTTGCTTCTGCAAATGTAGTAGCAGAATATCTCGTGCCTTTTTTAAATTCGACAGGTGAAGCGCTCATATTTAAAGGAAGCTGGAGTGAAGCAGAGCAACAAATACTAAAAAAAGCTTTAACTGAATTAAACGCAGAGATTCAACAAACACATAAATTCGTACTCCCTAATAATCGTGGTATTAGGAATATTATTAGGATTAGTTCTATTAAAAAATGTCCTAATCAATATCCAAGATCAATTGGTAAACCCAAAAAACAGCCTTTAGGTTACTAAATTCCCCATAATCTATCTCTTCTTTCTCCACCCAATCTGTCTTTCAATTTTCTAAGTATAAAAGGTATTTCAGAGTTCCACGGGCTATTAATCAAAACTTTTTTCAAGTCATCCTCGCTCACTTCACAATCCAAACAATCTGCGTTTGAGCCTGGGAACCAATGTCCTCCTCTACCTAAAAGACCATAACGATCTTTAGCAAAGCTTTCCATATCCCAAGCCTCTAATAAATTATTTAGCCATAGTAAAATAGGTATATTAATCTCTCCTGGAGTTTGGTCCCAACTAGGTAATCCTATCTTCCAAGTAGTCAACCATGACTGTCCAAGCGATTTATATGAGGCATTAATTAATTGTTTGTCTATAGTATTAATTAAACCATGCGTTATATCCATTTTAGAAATTGCACTTAAATGAATATTTAAATCTTCAGGCTTTGATGCTCCAACACTTAATGTATGAATTCTTTTATCCCTCAAACAAAACAGATCATTAAATTCTATTGGATGCAAAGGACTACATAAATCCAAAAGTTTCAATGACGGTGTATGTAAATGACCTCCCTTATCAGTGGGACTTATAATGAAAACCCCCATATCATTAGCATGCGCTGCTTCTAAAGCTCTTTCATTTTCCTGACGTATAAAATACCAATGCAAATTAACATAATCAAAAAGTCCTGTTTCAATTGTTTTTATGATCAGGTCAACGTTTGCATGAGTTGAGAAACCAACATGACCAACAAGGCCATCTTTTTGCCATTGACGGACAATCTGTAGACATCCATTTGGACGAATAGTCATATCTAAGTGCTCAGGAATGTTGATCCCATGAATAGCTAATAAATCAATTTTTTTAGAACCTAATCTACTCATGCTTAACTCAAGTTCCTGCTCAAATATCGAAGGGTCATTATTTGGCGGGATTTTCGTTTGCAATATTCTTTTTGGGTCATCGATTTGACGGAGGGCCCAGCCTATCTGGAGCTCTGATGTTCCATAATGACGAGCAGTTTCTATATGATGCATACCTTTTTGAGACGCATGCTTAATAGTTTTTCTCAAGACGTCTTGTTGTTGATTATCAATCTCTCTAGGATCTAAATCCTTCCAGCTTTGTTGAAAGCGCATCCCGCCAAGAGATAAGACTGGCATCTGAATCTCTGTTCGACCAAATCTTCTGATGGGAATTGAAATGTTTTTACTATCTTTAATTCTTGACACTTCTATCTTGAAAAATTAAGTAACAGGTGGTAGACCTAAATTCCTAAAATGATGATTTTTCAAAACTTCTTCCAATTTGATTAAGTCTTCAAAAGAAACCCAATCTATACAATCAACAGGGCAGGTATCTATAGCTTCTTGAATTAATTCATCACTATCTCCATCTTGTCTAAACGCTCTTGCTCTGCCTTGTTCAGGCTCCATTGCAAAAGTGTTAGTAGCAACTGAACTGCAGTATGTACAGCCAATGCATTTCCTTTCATCAACCCAAACGGCCTTTTCCCTTAACTTCCCCCCAAGGACTGGATCTCTACCACTAAGCTCGAAATCTTCATTATTAGCTGCTTCATATGCAACATTTGGATCATAAATATCATTTGAGGGCTGATATTCAATAGACCTAGTTTCAAAAGCAGCTCTAGGATCAAAAGTCAATTTTCAAAAACAATCTTAGGAATCCCAACGTGTAACTACTAGCTCTATTGATCCATCTAAATGTTGCTTTTGCTCAGACACTTGAAATCCTTCTTGAGAAGTTGAGTCGAGAACGGTGTTTAGAGCATACCGTTGAGTGACCTGAGCTAAAAACCTCTCAATTGGTATTGATTGTTTCCAGAGATCAAGATCAGTTACAAGTTCATATGATTTTGAGCCTTCATTCCAACGAAATCCAATATCTGCTCCCTCACTCATCTCAACAGTCATTTGAGCTTTTACAGTTTGACCTCTATAACCTCTAACTAGATTTTCACCTTCGTTAGGAACATAGCCTAAATCTATTAGAGCCTGTTTAAGGAACTCCTTCTTACGAAGTTGAGTTTTAACTGTGCTGAAATGTGACATCAGTGAATTTCTGCAGGAATAGTCTGTTTTTGAACGTTTTCACGTAGAAAGGTGTCAGAGGTTGGCTCTCTCCTTTCAACGGTGCCTAAGGCATCCTCAAGCTTCTCAGTCAAATCAATACATGCCTCACCAACAAGACCTTCTACGGTTTCTTCAACCCGTCCATCTTGTCGGATTTTAAAACGCAATGTACGTTGTGGCATAAATTGAAGCCCCTAAGTCACGCATGATATAGAAAAAAACTCTAGAAACGCGAATTATTAATTACAACGAATTGTTTTTGTACCAAAAATTAAACCAATTGACCATCATCAATTAATGATTTTAATTTTTTTTGTACCTCTGGATTATCCAATTGTTCCAAAGCAGTTCTGGCTTCATATCTGACAGAAGGCTCTCTATCGTTTAATAAAACAGAAATAAAAGTCTCTACTATTTGAATTTGGATTTCCGTACTCAAAAGTCCATAAAGGCGTCCGAGAGACCAAATACAGTTACTTCGAACTATTGGTTCACCATCTACTTGCAAACTTTCAAGTAATTGATTCGCCGCTGGGGGGGAACTCTCTGTTGCATTTAATCCAACCTCTGCTAGAGAGCTCGATGCCCACAATCTCACGGCCGCTACATCTTGTTTCAAGGCATTAATCAGAGGTTCTAGAACTGGGGCATCAGGGTAATTTCCGAGACTCCATGCAGTAGCTTTTCGCACATAAGCGTTACTATCAAATCTCAATAAATGCAATAGAAGATCTATTGCTTTTGGACAAGGGTTTCTACCTAAAGCATAAACAGCACTCATCCTGACTACTGGAGAAGGCTCGTCAAGTAAAGGTAATAAGAATGGAAGAGCTCTAGGGTCTCTATGCTCGCAAAAGACTCTTAAGCCCTGAAGTCTCTCATTATTTCCGGATTGAAGCCATTTCAACGCAAGATCACATTCTTTTGATGAATTCCCTTGGGATCCATCAATTTTATCTAATTCAATTTCATCTAAAGGATCTCCTGCCAATTGAGCAGCTAATTCTCTAGCTAAAAGATCAGGGTCTATGGCCAAATTAGCCAAACCTTTTTCACTTAATTTTTGATTTTCATCATTCATAGCTCTGACAAAAGAAGAGCAAACTAATTAATTGGTGCTGGTGCAAGCATATCCCCAGGCAGCCATATACGAGCACTGACTGCGAACAAAGCGATACCAAAAAGCACCACAATCAAAATAGGGAAAAGAGTTGTCCTTAAGAAACCCAAGGTTGCAAGTTAATTAAATTTCATTCTGCTCTAAATTTTGACCATTTGGCTATTAAGGGTCAACTTATTGAGTTATTAGTTTTGTTTTCTTTATTAAAATCACAGAACTGACTGCAATGAAAAGTGCAATCCAAGCGCTCATTTCTTGGTGTAATAGGAAAGCTCCGATACTAATTAATCCGCCATAAAGAATTCCTGAGCCTAAAATGAAACGAGACATAAGAACTGAAAAAGAGTCAACTGGATCAATATTCAAATTTTTCCTTATTTTTTTCCAACCAGGACCTGGAGGTTTTACTTTTTTAACAAATTCATTGAGTGTCTCTTCTGACTCAGGCTCAGTAAAAAATAAAGTAAGCAGCCAAATCACAGCTGAAAATGAAGTAGTAAATAATAGTCTTTTTCCAAAATCTTCAATTGTGAAATAAGGAGAAACTGAAGTGATTAGTCCAACAACAAAACCACTCAGCATTGCCGAAAGTTCCGCTAAAGCATTAACTCTCCACCAAAACCATCGAAGGACCAGAACAGCACCTGGGCCAGTACCTATTGCAATTACAAGTCTAAACATTGAACCAATACTGTTACTAAATAAAGCTGTGACAACTCCAATTAGAAGCAACAAAATGCTTGCGACCTGTCCCATGAAAATCATTTCTCTAGGGCCAGCAGATGGCCTCACAAATCTTTTATATAGATCATGAGCTAGATAACTTGCCCCCCAATTAATTGAGGTACTTACAGTACTCATAAATGCAGCAACCAATGAAACCACGACCAATCCAAGTCCAACAGGTGGCAAATACGTAACAGCGAGCTTTGGATAACTTAATTCCCAATCAGTTTGTTGAGGTAATAGGACTAAACCAGCCAAACCAACTAAAACCCAAAGCCAACTGCGGACAAGATAATTAACAACTAAAAAAACTATTCCTGCCAATGTTGCTTGTTTTTCATCTTTAGTAGCCAATAAACGTTGAATAAATTCTCCACCACCATCACTACGTCTAAAACTCCACCACTGCAAAGAAATAAAAGCAAAAAAAGTAGTAATACTTATTCCTGAACTATCCAGCCAATTGAAGCCATCTTTATTTAATGTCCATGGAAATAACGCAAGGAGTTCAGGTCGATCTAATGCCTCTAACTTTGTCAATAAGTCCGTCATACCACCTGAAGCATCAAGTGCTACAAAGCAAACAGCAAACGCGCCTACAAGAGCTAATACTAGTTGTACAAAATCATTAACAACTACTGCCCAAAGCCCACCTATCACAGTGTATATTAGCAAAAACAAGGCAACTAGAATCATCAAAAGTATCGTGTCAGTAAAAATCCCAAATACAATATGTCCATCAACTACACCTAATGATTCGGCCACTTTACGCATTGCCAAGAAAGCATAACCAATCCCAATACAATTGATTGGAACAGAGAGTAAAAAAGCTTTTATTCCTCTTAAGTAAGCTGCTGCTCGCCCACCATAACGCAATTCAGTGAAGGCAGCATCAGTCAATACTCCACTACGCCTCCATAGTGGAGCGAATACGACTGTCATAGCGACGTGTGCAAGTCCAAAACTCCACCATTCCCAGTTTCCCGATAGGCCTCTTGTCCCTATAATACCGGCGACATAAAGAGGTGTATCAATCGAGAACGTTGTTGCGGCCATAGACATGCCTGAAACCAAACCACTCAGACGACGACCAGCAACAAAATAATCTGCTTCGTTATTATTTTTAAGAGATATATAAATTCCTAATACCAAAGAAAATATTAAATAAAAAAATAAAATAAGCCAATCAAAAAAAATCATAGGAGCTCACAAGCAATATATTTTTCTTGTTTAATTAATTTTTATTTTATCAATTGTTTGCCTTCTTAATTGTCCACATGCCGCATCTTTATCCCTACCTCTACTTGCACGAACACTTACAGCAATACCCTTATTTTCTAATAGTTCTCTAAAGCTATTAACCCTGGCTTGGCTTGGTCTTTTAAAGTTCTCCTCAGCAATCGGATTATAGGCTATCAAATTAACATGGCTCTGGAAACCTCTCATAAGATCAGCTAACTGCTCTGCGTGCATATCTTTATCATTAACCCCCCCAAGAAGGATATACTCAAAACTTACTCGTCTACCAGTGAGTTCTATATATTTCTTACAGTCTTTAAGTAATGAATCGATTGGATAAGAACTTGCTGAGGGAATAATTAATTCACGTAATGTCTGATTAGGTGCATGAAGACTAACCGCAAGGGTAAATTTAACTCGTCCTAACCGCTCTTGAGCTAATCTCGCTAAATCTGGGAGGGTACTTGGTATGCCCACAGTGCTAACAGTTATCCTCCTTTGACCAATACCAATATCATTTGTGAGACATTCAATAGATTCTAAAACATTAGAAATATTTAGAAGTGGCTCGCCCATTCCCATAAAGACGACATGAGTAGGTTTCCTATTCATTGTTTCTCTAACACTAATAACCTGATCAACTATCTCATTCACATTAAGAGATCTATTAAGACCACCCTTACCAGTAGCACAAAATTTGCAACCCATAGGACAACCAATTTGACTTGAAACACAAACAGTAAGTCTTTTATCTGTTGGTATTCCTACTGTTTCTATAATCTCACCATCAATGGTCCCCATCAATAATTTCAATGTCTCATCTTCAGATACAACTCTATTGATTTCATCGAGTCTTCCAATATTGATTCCTTTATTTTCTAATGAAACTCGCCATTTCTTTGGAAGAACAGTTATTGAATCTAAACTTTTAGCCCCTTTTTGATAAATCCATTCGTGAATTTGCCGACCTCGAAAAGCTTTCTCACCTTCTTGACAAGCAAAATCTTCAAGATCTTCCGAACTTAAGCCAAGCAAGGACGAATTACTTGATGTTTTAGGAAGTTTAGTCACCAAATCATCAAGCCATGTCCTAATTTAAATTCCAAGAGAACTAACGCAATAAAACCAATCATTGCCCATCTACCATTCACTCGTTCAGTGTGTGTATGAAAGCCATAGCGAGGTAATTTGCGCTTGGGAACTACAGGTGGATCAATCATCGATGGACTTTTAAGTGGAAGAACTAAATATTAGAAAGTTTAAAAGAGTATTGTAGAAAATTTCATTTATTCATCGGAAAGTAAGCCTTCTTCTTGCAAGCCTTCCAATGCAGCAGGATCGGGCATTTGGTCTTCAGGTAATTCATCATCACCGGTTGGACGAGCAAATGCTGCAAAATTACTCGTTGTAGGGTCGATTCCATGTCTACTTCTTGTTGCCTCTAAATCCTCTTCACTTGGATCATCCAAAACAGAAGTATTCTTCGCAACTGGGGAAGAAGGCATGTCAACAGTGTAGTCAGGTCTTAGATTTTGTATCCTTCTATAACCTGCTGGATCTTCTGCCAGAATATCTGGATGAGGTCCAGCTTCAGCATTTAACTCTTCAACAAAGCCACTAAAACCTGTGCCGGCTGGAATCAGGCGACCAATAATTACATTTTCTTTAAGTCCACGGAGCCAATCAGACTTACCTTCAATAGCGGCTTCGGTAAGAACTCTAGTTGTTTCCTGGAATGAAGCAGCTGATATGAAGCTATCGGTGTTGAGCGATGCCTTTGTAATACCAAGTAAAACAGGGGTAAATTCAGAGGGAGCACCGCCAGTAATGGATATGGCCTGATTCGTATCTTCAACTTGCCTAAGTTCTATCAACTCTCCTGGTAAAAAAGTTGTATCTCCCGCATCTTCTATTCGCACCTTACTAGTCATCTGTCGAACTATTACCTCTATGTGTTTATCGTCAATAGCTACTCCCTGTGATTTATAAACATTTTGAACTTCGCTTACCATCCTATGCTGAAGCTTAGCTATGGCTTCCTGAGCTGCATCCATTAAGGGCTTTTTATCACGTAGGTCAGTAAAAAAACATTCCAAAAGTTCATGTGGATTTACTGGGCCATCAGTCAAGAATTCACCAGCCACAACTTGTTGACTATTTCTAACCATTACATTACGGCCTAACAAAATTGGATATTCAGAAATTGCATCATTATCCTCAATAATAGATACAACTATAGAGTCATCGTCATCTCCTTTTTTGATATCTACTGTACCTGACTTTTTACACAAAATAGCTGAGTCTCTAGGCCTACGAGCTTCAAGTAATTCCTCAATCCTTGGCAAACCTTGAACAATATCCCCTGTTTTTTGTCTTTCAAAAACCAACAAAGCCAAACCATCACCTCTTTGTACGAGATCCCCATCACGAACATGCAGGACTGAGTCTGGTGAGATCATATAAGGCCTACCAAGGCGCAACTTAACTTTTTTACCATCAATATCCTCTATTTCACCACAGGAACCAATTGATTGACCTTTAGAAACAAAATCTCCATCTACTACTCTTTGTCCGACTTTCAAAAGAGTAGTTCCTTTAGAGTCAATTGTTATTGTATCTTCATCCCTCTCAACGATAAGTCGACGAACAGGATCTCCATCAATAGCGTCAGGTAGTTGAACAATACCTTCTTGCTTACATAAGATCTGCGTGGTAGCCACAACGTCTCCAGCAGCAACAATTTGGGCATTTTCTATCTGTAATTCAGTATGTGTTGAGCCATGACTTGAATCAGATGTAGTATCTCTTCTGACTAAAATACTTTCAAGAATCACTAATTTTAATCTATCAATACTATTTGATTGCAAGTCATGTACGACTTCCACGTCTACTGTCATCTGTGGTGTTGTATCGAACGTCTCGAGCATCAATTGAGTTTTAAGCAACTCAATACCTTCAACAGATTTAATAAGCTCTCCATCCTTAAAAGCAAGTCTTTGAGAAGCTTTTATTCCTAGTGAAGGACCTTTAGGTTGTTTAACATGCTCTAATTCCGGTAACTGTGCTTGATCAGGGATGGTAAATTCCTCTACGGGTCTTAATAAGAGACCTTTACCTTCTGGTGTTTCAACTGATTGAACCATTACCATTGAATCAGTCTTAATGCCTTTTGCTATAGTTTCTCCAGGATTAACTATCTGCCCATCACCTTCAAACCTATCAAGTGCTTTGCCTTCTTTGCATAGTTTAAAAGTACCGCTTCTCACTATTATTTCTCTCAGGATATCATTTTTTTGAGTAACAGTAACTATCCCCGCAGTCTGACTAAAAATATCTTTAACAACTTCTGTCCCAGCCTCTATCCATTGGCGATCTTTAATCATTAACAAAGAGATATCCTTATTGATTTCATGAGTTTCTTGTGGGATCCATAGTAGAGTGCCACCCTTACTAACCTCATATCCATTTTTTGCAGAACGAGCTTTCTTAATTGTTAACCCAGGGGCATATTTAACAAGACCACCTGTTTCAGTTTTAAAACGATCGTCTGCTAACTCAGCTATTACCTCATTATTCCCAATTTTACTTCCAGGTATAGTATTTAATCGATAACGTGTATTGTCTTTTGCTTCAAGATGCCATATTTCGCCTGAGTGAGTCGACTCTTCAAGTAATTTAAAATCATTCAAAGTCATCGAAGTTGTAACTATTTGAACTTCTCTTGAATCACCAATAGAGTCTCTGAGTCTTACTTCACCTCCAAACTCACTGGCCTGGCTTGCTTCAGCTAAAACTTGTCCCTCCTTTACAGATACATTGCCAGACACAACGGGCATAGCGTTAGGAGGTAAATTATATACGTCTCCTGCTAGCACCCAAAGTCGACCTAGGCGCTGAGCTTTAAGAGTTATATTACCTTGTCTGTCTGTCACCTCTCTAGGTTGAATAATTGATTCATACCTAACTTGACCAGCCAAATCACAGATGACATCTTTAGTAGCTTTTTCAACACTTTTTTGCACAGTGCCACTAGCAATCTGAGCAACAGTCACATCTATATCAATCTTTTGACCATTGTCTACAAAAAGTAGAGAACCAATAGGTATATCAATTTTTTGAGGTTTGCCACCATTTACAGGAACGATACTAAGATTAAAATCAACTTCTGCTTGCTGAGCTTCAACGCCATGTGGTGTTCTATAACCTCTTACTCGTGCCTTTGAACCAAATTCAACTTTCCCGGAGATAGTTGAGCGGACAACGCCAGTCTCTGCTGTTGAAACCCCGCCAGTATGGAAAGTCCTCATAGTTAATTGGGTTCCTGGCTCCCCAATAGATTGGGCTGCAACGATGCCTACTGCTTCCCCTAAATCAACGAGTTGATTGTGGGCTAGGGCCCAACCGTAACACTTACGACAAACTGACCTAGTCGCCTCACATGTAAGTGGAGATCTAATCCTAACTCCTTGAATATTTGATTGTTCAAGTTTCTTAGATAAGTGAGGATCAATTGGAGTATCCCTTTCCACTAAAACTTCCTGCTCTGCATTAACTACTTGTTCGGAGGTCAAACGTCCAACAAGCCTATTACCAAACTTTCCATCCTCTGCACTTATCAGAATTGATCTTGAAGTACCACAATCCTCTTCTCTAACAATTACATCTTGAGCGACATCAACCAAGCGTCTAGTTAAATATCCAGAGTCAGCCGTTCTCAAAGCGGTGTCAACAAGACCTTTACGAGCTCCATATGAGGAAATGACATACTCAGTTACGGTTAAGCCTTCTCTAAAATTAGTTCGTATTGGCAAGTCAATTATCTCTCCTTGAGGATTAGCCATTAATCCTCTCATTCCAACAAGCTGACGAACCTGAGACATATTTCCTCTGGCTCCTGAATTAGCCATCATCCATACTGAATTCAACGGATCGTTTTGATTGAAATTCTTTTTAACTGCATCAACTAATCTTTCATTTGTTTCCGTCCAAGTGTCTATAACTTTTGTGTGCCTCTCCACCTCAGTGATTTCGCCTAATCTATAGCATTCCTCTGTAGCAGTGATTAGTTCTTCTGCCTGACCAAGTAAATCTTGTTTTGCTTCTGGAACCTTTAAATCATCAACAGAAATTGACACTGCTGCTTGGGTTGCATATCTAAAACCAAGATCTTTCAAGTCATCTGCCATAGCAGCAGTTGCAGCGGTTCCATGATGTTTAAATGCCCATGCAACTAAATTTTTCAAAACTTTCTTGTCAACTACTTTATTTCTGAAGGGTGGAGGAGTTTTAGAAAGTCTTTGCACAGCTTTCATCGCTGCTGCTTTCTTTGCTTTAGAGCCTCTTTTTGCCTTTGATTTAGTAGAGGATTTACGAGTTTTAGGAGAGGAAGAAGTCATGAAAAAGCTATTCAAAAAAGGAGATTTGTTTTAAGAGTTATGAGGTAGCTGCTACCGCATCAATAATTGTATGATTCATTACTACCCGACCAACGGTAGTCAAAATGTAACGGCTAATTAAACTTCCATCTTCATCTAATCGGTCACGTCGATATGTCCATTCTTCAATACGAGTACCGTCTTTCAAAGTCTCCGACTTACGCGGTTCTTGAAGCTCCTCGTCATCCTCAATTTCACCAGGGAATCGAACCCAAACCCAATCATGTAAATCTACTCTTTTATCTTCAAGAGCTTGTAAAACATCTTCAAGTGATGCATATGTATGAGCATAATCTCCGAACTTAGGTTGATTAGCTTGAGGCTGAATGGCAGTTAGGTAATAAGACCCTAAAACCATATCCTGAGATGGAGTAACGATTGGGTCCCCAGTTGCAGGAGAAAGAATATTATTGCTAGCAAGCATTAACATCCTTGCCTCTGTTTGCGCCTCAATCGCTAGAGGCACATGAACAGCCATTTGATCTCCATCAAAATCGGCGTTAAAAGCTGGGCAGACTAATGGATGAAGTTGTATGGCTCGTCCAGCAACTAATTTAGGTTCAAATGCTTGAATACCTAGTCGGTGCAAAGTAGGAGCACGGTTAAGAAGGATAGGATGACCATCTATAACTTCCTGTAGAACCTGCATTACTTCGTCGTCAGCTTTCTGTATCAATTTCTTTGCAGCTTTGATGTTGTTGACAATATTCTGGCGAATCAACCTATGAATAACAAAAGGCTGAAAAAGCTCTATTGCCATTTCCTTCGGCAATCCACATTGATGCATTTTTAATTTGGGGCCAACTACTATTACTGAGCGACCAGAATAATCAACTCTTTTTCCGAGCAAGTTCTGCCTAAATCTACCTTGCTTACCCTCAATAATATCGCTTAATGATTTCAAGGCGCGATTATTTGCTCCAACAACAGTTCTTCCCCTTCTACCATTATCTATTAGTGCATCTACAGCCTCTTGTAGCATCCTTTTTTCATTTCTAACTATTATCTCTGGAGCTAATATTTCCTGAAGACGAGCAAGACGGTTATTCCTATTGATTACTCTTCTATATAAGTCATTTAAATCTGAGGTAGCGAATCTACCCCCATCTAATTGCACCATAGGTCTTAAATCAGGAGGTATCACAGGTATCGCATCTAAAACCATCCACTCCGGGCTTGCACTCGTAGCAATAAAATTATCTATCACCCGAAGTCTTTTAATAAGCTTCGCCCTTTTTTGACCTTTGCTTGTTGCAATTTCTTCTCGCAATTGCTCAGCAACTTCTTTTAAATTTAAATCTTCAAGTAATTGTTTCAAGGCCTCAGCACCTATTCCAACAATGGGTTCATTCTCGATAGTTGAATCCTCAGCATAAATCTCGTCTTCAATCTCAAGCCATTCATCTTCTGTAAGTAGTTGCTTATATTTTAAATCTTTGCTATCTCCGATATCTAAAACAACATAACAATTAAAGTAAACAATTTGCTCGACATCTCTTAGAGGCATGTCTAACAAAATAGCTACATAGCTAGGAATACCTTTTAGATACCAAACATGCGATACGGGAGCTGCTAATTTAATAAATCCCATTCTATGTCTCCTTACCCGACTTTCTGTTACTTCAACACCGCATCTTTCACAAACAATTCCACGATGTCTAACTCTCTTATATTTACCACAATGACATTCCCAGTCCTTTGATGGACCGAAAATCTTTTCACAAAATAATCCGTCCATCTCAGGCTTAAGTGTTCGATAATTTATTGTTTCAGGCTTGGTTACTTCTCCTACTACCTGGCCATTGGGCAAAGTTCTTTGCCCCCATTCCATTACTCTTTCAGGAGAGGCTAGTTTTATTTTGACATAATCAAAATGATTTTCCGTACGTAGATTGCTGTTAGTCATGAGGGGTTAATGTGTTTAGAAGATTTGCTTTGAATAAGTCGATTACTCCTCGTATTCTTTACCTAATGATTCATAGGTAGGTCTACTTGGCGTGCTTCTACGCGGATTGACATCTTGCATTAGATCAACTTCTTTTCCATCATCTGTGTAAACTCCGATATCTAATCCCAATGACTGAAGTTCTCTCATTAAAACTTTGAAAGATTCTGGCGTCCCTGGCCTTGGAATTGGTTTGCCTTTCACAATCGAATTGAGAGCTTCATTACGACCTTGCATGTCATCAGACTTTACAGTCAACAGCTCTTGCAAAGTGTATGCGGCCCCATAGGCCTCTAGCGCCCATACCTCCATTTCTCCCAGCCTCTGTCCACCTTGTTGGGCCTTTCCACCTAAAGGTTGTTGAGTAACCAGAGAATAGGGTCCAGTAGATCGAGCATGAATTTTATCGTCAACTAGATGTACAAGTTTTAGGAAGTGCGCATAGCCAACAGCGACTGGTTGATCAAAAGGTTCGCCGGTTCGACCATCTTTCAGAAGTAATTTCCCGGGGTCCTCAGGGTTATATATCCATGATTTACCTGGCTGACTTGCCGCCTCTTTTAAGTAGGCTTGAACTGTCTGATTAGACATTTCTGGTCCATACATCTCATCAAATGGGACAATTTTAACTCGACAATCCAAGTTGGAGGCAGCCCAACCCATGAGAAGCTCAAAAACTTGCCCTACATTCATTCTACTTGGAACTCCAAGTGGATTAAGGCATATATCTACAGGGGTACCATCAGGAAGATAAGGCATATCTTCTCTTGGAAGTATTCTACTTATAATCCCTTTGTTACCATGCCTACCAGCCATTTTATCACCTACCTGGATTTTCCTGCGTTGCGCCACATACACTCTGACAACCATATTTGCTCCAGGTGGTAGCTCATCTCCTTGTTCTCTTGTATAGATCCTGACATCAACCACTCGTCCCCTCTCAGTCGAAGGAACTCTAAGAGAGTTATCTCTTACATCTCTAGCTTTTTCTCCAAAAATAGCTCTTAAAAGTTTTTCCTCAGGCGGTTGATCGGATTCTCCTTTAGGGGTTACTTTCCCAACAAGGATATCTCCACTCTCAACGAAAGCTCCTATTCGAATAATTCCCATTTCATCCAAATTCCCAAGACTTTCTTCTGATACATTTGGGATTTCTCTTGTTATTTCTTCAGGACCTAATTTAGTTTGACGAGCTTCTATTTCATATTTTTCTATATGGACAGAGGTATATAGATCATCTTTAACTAACCTTTCGCTAACAAGAATTGCATCTTCATAGTTGTAACCTTCCCATGGCATGTAGGCAATTAATACATTTTGACCAAGCGCTATTTCCCCTCCCTCACATGCCGAACCATCTGCTAAGACTTGACCCACAATTACTGGGTCACCATTAAAAACTATAGGCCTATGGTTTAGACAAGTATCTTGATTAGATCTTTGATATTTTTGCAAGTAATGAGTGTGGTCATTACCTTCCTCATCAGTGACAACGATTGCATTAGCATCAACATAAGTAACTGTTCCATTTACTTTTGAAATTGGAACCATGCCAGAGTCTCTGGCAACTTGAGTCTCTAAACCAGTTCCAACTAATGGCCTTTCCGGACGAAGAAGAGGAACTGCTTGTCTTTGCATATTAGAACCCATTAAAGCTCTATTAGCATCATCGTGTTCCAAAAATGGAATTAAGGAGGCCGCTACAGAAATAACTTGAACAGGTGATAGTTGAACATAGTCAACTTGCTCTGGAGAAACCGTTTCAAAATCTTGTCGATACCTAACTGGAACAAGTTCTGCCAATATTTTACCCTCTTCGTCTGTAGCCACATCCCCTGGAGCAACCCTACATTCATCTTCTAAGTCTGCAGAAAGATAAATAGGATCACCTTCTTTAATTAATCGCCCATTTTCTACCTTCCAAAATGGTGTTTCTATAAAACCATATTCATTTACTCGTGCGTGAGTTGCTAGAGAATTAATCAGACCTGCATTTGGCCCTTCAGGAGTTTCGATTGGACAAAGTCTTCCATAATGAGATGGATGAATATCCCTGACCGCAAAACCAGCTCTTTCACGAGTTAGACCTCCTGGGCCCAAAGCAGAGATACGTCTTTTATGAGTTAATTCAGCCAATGGATTGGTTTGATCCATAAATTGACTTAATTGACTTGAACCAAAGAATTCTTTGATTGCTGCAACTAAAGGCTTTGGGTTGACTAATTGGGCTGGGGTAAGTGAATCTGTTTCCCCAACAGTCATCCTCTCTTTAATTATTCTTTCAAGTCTATTTAAACCAACTCGAACTTGGTTTTGTAAAAGTTCACCAACTGACCTAACTCTTCTATTACCCAAATGATCAATATCATCTAAAGTTGCACCACCAACATCTAATTCTAAATTTATTAAATAATCTAGAGTGGAAAGGACATCCTCGTTTGTAAGTGTTCTTACATTATCAGGAATAGTTAGGCGTAATTTCTTGTTTATTTTATATCTACCAACCCTTCCAAGGTCATAACGTTTTGGATCAAAAAATCGTGTTTGGAGAAGTTGCTGACCACCACTTACTGAAGGAGGCTCGCCTGGTCTTAACTTTTTATAAAGCTCTAATAAAGCTTGATCTTCTGAACTTATACCTTCTTCATTTGCCGCATCAATTGATTTTTTATAGAACTCAGGATGACGTAATTTATCAATCACGTCATTATCTGATAAACCCATTGCTCTCATTAACACATGAGCATTGATTTTTCGTGTTTTATCTACACGTACATGCAGCAAATCGTTCTTATCGGTTTCAAACTTTAACCATGCTCCACGATTAGGAATAACGCTTGCATTGTAAGTTCTTCTACCATTTTTATCTTGCTCATCTTTGAAATAAACTCCTGGACTTCGAACGATTTGATTTACTATTACTCTCTCAGCACCGTTAATGATAAAGGTACCCCGTTCAGTCATCAAAGGTAATTCACCAATAAAAACCTCTTGCTCTTTAATCTCACCGGTTTCCTTATTAACTAAGCGACAAGTCACATACATTTGCGAAGCAAAAGTTGCATCTCTTCTTTTTGCTTCTTCTACATCATGCCTAGGGCGCTTAAGTTTATATTCTGCTCCTATAAAATGAAGTTCAAGCTTACCGGTATAGTCAGTAATGGGAGAAAAATTGTCTAATTCCTCTATCAAGCCTTTATCCAAAAACCACTTAAAACTTGATCTTTGCACCTCAACTAGATCAGGCAGATATGTAGCTGCTTTGGCTACCTGAATCGCGCTTCTGCTCATTCGAGAACCTGCGTTTATTATGTAGAGGACGGGGTTAGTGTCTTGTCCTTTAGGTCAAAAAATGATCTTTACTAAGAAAAAAACAAAAAACAATCTCTTAAAAAGACTGAGGTTTGAAATTGAATTTACTTAATCAACGAACAAACTGACTTAAAAGGTAGAACCTTAAAGGTTTAAGCGCAGATACCACGCCTAAGCAAGACAATAAATAACTCTACACTCAAATTAGAGAATTAACTAGTGGTAATACTGATATTTAAGGCAACGCAAACAATTCCCTTGCATTTTGAGTAGATTTTTCAGCAATTTCAGAAAAACTTTCACCTCTAATCTCTGAAATTTTATCTACTACGTGTTTCACAAAGGAAGGTTCATTCCTTTTCCCTCTATGGGGCACAGGTGCAAGGAAAGGACTATCGGTTTCTACTAGAAATCTATTTTTGGGAACTTCTTTGGCGCATTCATGAATATCAATAGCGTTTTTGAAAGTTACATTTCCACTGAAGCTAATGTAAAAACCAAGAGCAAGGAAACCTCTCATCTCTTTGACATTACCGCTCCAGCAATGCATAACCCCTTTTGGGCAGCGACCACTAGCAGAAAGCTTAGAGAAAACTTCTAACATTTCTGTAGCAGCATCTCTGCAATGAACAATGACTGGCAAATTTAATTCAAAAGCCAAGTTTAATTGTGGCATTAAAACTGAAAGCTGTTCACTCAAGTTCTCTGCTTTGAAAAGATCAAGTCCTAATTCACCTATTGCAACAACTCGGCTGTCATCAAGAGCTGCATTTTTCAAAACACTTAAAGTTCCAGGCCTCCAATGATGTACATCCAATGGATGAACTCCTACTGAATATCTCATCTCCTGAAATTGATCAGCCATTGATTTAATAGCTGGAATTTCAGAGGGTTCTACACAGGCATGTAATAAAGCTTTAACCCCCTGTAATCTCCACCTTTCTGCAACTTTATCTCTGTCTTCATTAAAGTTAGAGAAGACTATATGGCAGTGACTATCAATTATTGAACTGTTGGAGTCGCTCAAAATGCAAAATAAAATGTTTTTTCAAGATTTAATCTTAGATTATTAATTCTCAAACTACTTCTTTCAAAACTTTTTTAAGGGCTACGCTCAGTCTAGATTTCTGATTTGCTCCCGTGTTTTTATGCAAAACACCTTTTTTAACCGCTTTATCAATTTTGCTAAAGGCTAAATTAAATGTTTTTTGAAGATCTGCTTTGGATTCATCACCAGGCTCTTTTTCAAATATTCCACAAGCTACAAAGCATCGCTTAATCAAGGTGCGAACTGTAGATTTGTAGTTTTTGTTTTCAAGGCGGTTGCGTTCCGCAATTTGAATTCGCTTTTTAGCTGAGTTGTTATTTGCCACGGAGGCTTAGAGTTTTGGTCTTATGTTAATCCACACTACCTCAAGACCATGAAGAAGATCTACATAAATCAAAATTAAGGCATAAGATAATTAAATTGAACAATAGATAAAAGTTCATGACGCAGATAATTACTAAAGGTGAGGTTCAGGGAACCCCTTCAAAAAAATTAAGCATAAGAACGGCTAATAATATTGATCAGGCTCATGTTGAGCTCAGGGCAATCACTGCTAGAACCTCTGGATCCAATCAAGATAAAGCCATAAAAGTAGTTAACGATATTCTTAAAAACGTTATTGAAAGGGGAGATGAGGCACTTAAAGAATACACTTCTCGCTTTGATGGATTTCTAGCGGAACAATTTCAAGTTCCATCAGATTTAATACTGAAAGCTTGGCAAGAGACTCCTAGGGAATTACAAGATTCACTTTTATTAGCAAAAAAAAGAATTGAAAAATTTCATAGTCTTCAAATACCTAAAAATATTACTTATACCGGGCCTCATGGTGAATCACTAGGACGAAGATGGAGTCCTGTTGAGAAAGCGGGAATCTATGTACCTGGAGGAAGAGCCGCTTATCCAAGCACCGTATTAATGAATGCTATTCCTTCTTATGTTGCAGGAGTCAAGCAAACCATCATGGTTTCTCCGGCCAACTCTCAAGGAGAATTAAACCAAACCGTATTAGCGGCAGCACATATTACAGGTATAAAAAAAGTTTTTCGTATTGGAGGCGCTCAAGCTATTGGAGCGCTCGCTAATGGAACTGAATCAATTCCAAAAGTAGATGTAATTACTGGACCAGGAAATATTTATGTAACGTTGGCAAAGAAAAAAGTATATGGGAAGGTGGGGATTGACTCTTTAGCTGGACCAAGTGAGATCCTAATAATCGCTGATCAATCAGCAAAAATCGAACATGTTGCATCAGATATGTTAGCTCAATCGGAACATGATCCCTTGGCTTCAGCAATACTCATAACAACTAATAAAAAATTAGCTAAAAAATTACCAGCAGAAATTACACGTCAATTAATTAATCATCCGAGATTGGAAATATGCCAAGAATCAATTTCTAATTGGGGTTTAATAGTCCTTTGTGATGATTTAGAAACTTGTGCAAAATTAAGTGATACTTTTGCCCCAGAACATCTTGAATTACTTGTAGAGAACCCAAAAGAATTATCAAAAAGCATCAAGAATGCTGGGGCAATATTTATGGGACCATGGAGCCCAGAGGCTATTGGAGATTATCTTGGGGGGCCTAATCACACTCTGCCCACTTCGGGGACTGCGAGATTTGCAGGTGCTCTTGGCGTTGAAACTTTTATGAAAAATACTTCCCTTATAGATTTTTCAAAAGAAGCCTTTAATGAGAATAAAAGCGCAGTTATACATCTAGCAAACAGTGAGGGGCTGCATAGTCACGCAGAATCTATACGAATTAGAGATTCTAAATCTTGCTAAGTGATTCAACACCAACCACGTCATTTTCAACTTTTCCAACTAATACTTCATCTGTCAGGTTTACAAAAAGTCCATTTTCAAGAACACCTGGAATGTTGTTAATTTGACTCTCCAATAGCTCAGGCTGATCAATACCATTTTTAAACGTTAAATCAATTATCAAGTTTCCCTGATCAGTGACTATGGGGCCAGCCTTTTTTTGAGCCATTCTTAGATTTCCATCTCCTTCAAAGTCTTTTAAGGTTTTTTTTACCTGTTTCCATGCAGAAGGAAGAACCTCAACCGGCAATTTGAAATCCAAGTTCAATTTTTTAACAAGTTTTGTTGAGTCAACCACAACTATGAATTTTTTAGCCAAAGAAGCCACCAGTTTTTCCTGCACATGGCAAGCTCCTCCTCCTTTAATTAGTTGAAATGCAGGATCAACTTCATCTGCACCATCAATTGCAAGATCAATTTCTGAAACTGAGGAAAGTGATTTAAGTGGTATCCCTAATTCAGAAGCAAGAACTTCGCCCTGAAAAGACGTAGTGACTCCAACAACATCTTTAATTTCTCCCGATTTTATTTTCTGAGCAAGAGCTTCAATCATTAAGGCTGCTGTAGACCCAGAGCCAAGACCAAGAATCATCCCGTTTTCAATTTGATCTACGGCAGCTTGAGCAACTGCTTTTTTCATCTGATTTTGAAGATCCATTTTGTTCTAACTTTTCGAAGAGAGTAGCAAGATTATTAGCTAATTCCTGGTAAAGCAGCGGGCTTAATAGAAAGATTAATCTCTTTGTTATTTCTAACAATTTCCAATTCGAATGGCTTTCCTATTTGAGCATTCTCAACTTGCATGAGTAAAGACCTAGGATCATTAATTTCATTACCCGCTGCATTAATAACTAAATCACCCCGTCTTAATCCTCCCTCCTCTGCAGGACTTTCAGGAATAACAGATTGAACAAGCGCACCTGATCGTTCAGGCAAAAAAATCAATGCATTTGGATCTTGATTATGCTCTTTAGCGATTCTTTCATTTAACAAAACCAACTGAGCGCCCAAATAAGGATGAATTACCTCCCCATTAGCAAGAAGTTGATTGGTAACTTTTGAAGCAAGGTTAATTGGTATCGCGAATCCAAGGCCAGCCCCTGGACCAGATCTAACTAAAGTATTTATACCTATAACTTCTCCATTTGAATTAATCAATGGCCCACCAGAATTACCAGGGTTTATGGCTGCATCAGTTTGAATTAAATCCAATCTCTTGTCAGAAAAGCCAAGACTATTTATATCTCTATGAAGGCTACTAACTATACCCAGCGTGACTGTGCTTTCTAGTCCATAAGGAGTTCCAAGAGCAATTGCCCAGTCGCCAACTTGAATTTCTTCTGAATCGCCCAAAGTTGCACTTTCTAAACCAGGAAATTCTTTAATTTTCACCAAAGCCAAGTCGGTAACTTGATCGGTCCCAACAACTGTCCCATCGACTTGATTTCCATTTTGAAGAGTAATTATTACACGATCAACTCTTTCAACTACATGGGCATTAGTTAGAATCAATCCAGAGCTGTCTATTATTACTCCAGAGCCTTGCCCTCTCTCTTTCTTTGGGAAGGTGCCCAGGTCACCTAAAAGATCTCTCAGTAAAGGGTCTATTAAATCAGATTCAAACTCATTTGTATCAAGCTCTCTTTCTATATCAATCCGAACTACCGATGGAGAAATCCTACTAGCGATATTCGCAACAAAACTATGAGAATTGGTTACTAGAAGATCTTCTAAAGCAAATACAGATTTTGAGACTAACAAAAAGCAAAAAAAGATTGAAAAGAGGAAAAATAGACTACTAAATTTCCTCATAATTTCTAACTTTCTTAGTCTTTGCATAAATACTATAAGCTCCAAAAACAATAAACCAGATCAATGCAAAATAAGAAGAACTTGATTTTAGAGGTAACCGAAACCTTTATCGAGTAATATTTATTAGCCTGACGGTACCTCTTTGAATAGGGGCGTGTCAAAACTTAAAACCGCTCGGGCTTTCTGCCCGACTTCGACACTGCCTTTTGTCTAATCAAACCGTTACAGAATTGAAAGTTCTTACAGCAAAGTCAGCAAATAACTATGGCTTTGATGTAATCGATTTTAAGATGTTCACTCATCTCAATCCCTTATCAATTCAAGTCAATATCCGACACAAAAATTCTGATAAGAAAGTCACTATTGATGATTGCTCTATCCTTAGTCAACATATCGATGAAGCTATTCAAGGTTCCTCAATCCTTGATCAGCCTTTCACTTTAGAAATCAGCAGCGAAGGAGTTGGTGATTTCTTAACTGAGGAAGAAGATTTTAAAACTTTCAAAGGCTTTCCAATTGAAGTTACTTATCAGGATTTAAAAAAAATTGAACAACAAACAAATGGTTTGCTTCTAAAAAGGACAGATAATGATCTACAAATAAATCAAAAGGGGAAAACCCACCGAATCCCAGTCGAAGACGTTATTCAAGTCCGACTCACAACACCCTCTGGTTAAAATCTAGATATCAATTATCTAATCCAATCCCTCTCATCCCTATATCCCATCCTCGATGGCTCTTGTACTACTCCCAGGCTTAAATAACTTAATAGAAGACATTAGTGAGGAAAAAAAACTTCCATCACAAGTTGTCGAAGCTGCTTTAAGAGAAGCACTTCTAAAAGGTTATGAACGATATCGAAGAACTCTTTATTTAGGTATCAGCGAAGATCCTTTCGAAGAAGACTATTTTAGTAACTTTGATGTTGGTTTGGATTTAGAAGAGGAAGGTTATAGAGTTTTGGCCAGCAAAATAATAGTTGAAGATGTTGAGAGTGATGATCATCAAATAGCAATAGCTGAGGTTATGCAAGTAGCTGATGACGCTCAAGTTGGAGATACCGTCGTTCTAGATGTGACTCCTGAAAAAGAAGATTTTGGGAGAATGGCTGCAGCTACAACAAAACAAGTTTTAGCCCAAAAATTGAGAGATCAGCAAAGAAGAATGATTCAAGAGGAATTTGCTGACTTAGAAGATCCAGTTTTAACTGCCAGAGTCATAAGATTTGAAAGACAGTCAGTAATTATGGCAGTAAGTTCTGGCTTGGGTAGACCAGAAGTAGAAGCAGAGCTTCCAAGACGTGATCAATTGCCAAATGATAATTATCGAGCGAACGCAACATTTAAAGTATTCCTTAAAGAAGTTAGTGAAATCCCTAGGAGAGGGCCTCAACTTTTTGTGAGCAGGTCAAATGCTGGACTAGTTGTTTATCTATTTGAGAATGAAGTTCCTGAAATCCAAGAAGGTTCAGTACGAATAGTTGCTGTTGCTCGCGAAGCAAATCCGCCTTCCAGAGCAGTTGGTCCCAGAACAAAAGTAGCTGTTGACAGTATTGAAAGAGAGGTTGACCCTGTTGGAGCGTGTATTGGTGCTAGAGGGGCTCGAATTCAACAAGTGGTCAATGAACTTCGTGGAGAAAAAATAGATGTAATTCGTTGGTCCTCTGACCCTGTCCAATACATATGTAATTCGCTAAGTCCCGCAAGAGTTGAAGTAGTAAGACTTGTTGATCCAGAAGGTCAGCATGCCCATGTACTAGTTCCTCCAGATCAACTTAGTCTCGCAATCGGTAGAGAAGGGCAAAATGTAAGACTTGCTGCAAGGCTTACAGGATGGAAGATAGATATAAAAAATTCGCAAGAATATGATCAAGCCACTGAAGATTCTGAAGTTGCAGAATTAATTTCTCAAAGAGAAGAAGAAGAATCTTTGCAGAAAGAAGCTGAGCAAAGATTAGAGGCAGAACAGGCAGCGAGAGCTGAAGAAGATGCACGACTAAGAGAGCTTTACCCTCTACCCGAAGACGAAGAAGATTTTCAAGATGATGAGTTATCAGATATCGATACTGACGAGACAGAATCTCAATCTTCTGAAACCTCATCAAATATCGATACAGATGTCACTGATACTGAAACTTATGAAAGTGATATTGAAGAAACAACACAAGATGAGGATAGTGGCGAAGATAAGATAATTACACCAGAGGAAGGAACCCGGTGAGTCAAAGCCCCATTCTGCGTAGATGTGTAGCTTGCAAAAAAGTTCTTGATCGCAAGTGTCTTTTAAAAGTTACTAAAGATTTTCAGAATGGAGTAGTTCTCTCAGGCGGGATGGGAAGATCAGCCTATCTATGTCCAACTGAGTCATGTTTTGAAGAAGCTTTGAAGCGTAAACGATTACAAAAAGCTTTGAGATGCGATATTCACTCAAGCGTTTTCAATATGCTCCAAAAACAACTTAATACCTGCATTGATTCAGATAGTGAGGCATGATGTTCATTAGAGAACTAAGTCAACTCAAAAACCAAATCTAAAGTTCAAGCACAACATTAATGACCAGCAGCGGCAAAATCAGAATTTATGAATTGTCAAAGGACTTGAGCCTTGACAATAAAGATGTGCTGGACGCAGCTCGAAAACTTGCCATAGCAGCGAAGAGCCATAGCAGTTCGATCAGCAGTAGCGAGGCAAATCAAATTAAAGATTTTCTGAAAAAAAGCAATAATGTAAAAACGACAAACAAACCTAGTAATAAATTAGATAAAGAAATCCTTTCCGTTAAAAAAGGTCCTGTTAAAACTCAAAAGAATCAGAAACCCGTACTTAAGCAAAATACTCCTGATAAACCAGAGATTTCAAAAGCAAAATTAAATGTCCCTTTAGAGTCAAGTAAAACTTTAATTAAAACCCATAATGGGTTATCTCAAGCTAATAACCAAAAAGCTTTAAAAAATAAATTCCCCGCGCACCAACAAATAACTGCACCATCTAAGCCAAACAAACCACTGCCTCCAAAGCCAAGACAAGAAGCAAATCAAACTATCATTAAACCTTCAACTCAAACTGAGAAGAAAGCTCCTCTTTCCGAAAACAAAACACTTAACAAAGTAACTAACCAATCAACAAGTTCTGAATCAGCTAAAAAACCAATAACTCAACCTCAACATACTTATAATCAGCAACCCAAGAGACCATTAGCTCCACCAAGCAGACCAAAAATAAATATTCAAGCAAAAAAACCGTCACAACCTAATAGTCAAAAGCCAAAAGCAAGGATTAACCAAAGTGACACTTCTCCTCAAAAAGTTGGTCCTGGGAATTTTCAAAAATTCAAAAATCAAAATAAACAGAATTCGTCTTCAAGAACACCTCAGCCGCCAACTAAGGGAAATGCTCTTGAACTTGTTGGCGCCCCCATACGAAGAGAAAAGCCTATAAATAAACCTCAGGCCAATGACGCAAGAAACAAACCATTGATGCCTGCTAGACCTGGAGCACCAAAGCCGCCAGTCTCTGCAAATCGTCAAGGATTAGCAAATCGACCTGGTCCTAATAACAGATCGGGAGGACCAAGTCGCCCTGGTTCACCTAATAGACAAGGTCCTAATCGAGGCGGAGTAGCTAATAGACCTATTCAGAATCAGAATCGTCCAGGGGCTAATAATCGAGCTGGAGGGCCAGTTCGCCCTGGATCCCCTAATAGAGGTGGAGTACAAAATAGACCTGGCGTTCCTTCAAGGACAGCTGGTGGGGCTAATCGTTCTAATAATCGTCCAGGTGTTCCATCTGGGATGAGAAAACCAGTTGCGCCAAGTGAATTGATGCAACTTCAAAAGCCACAAGCTAGACCAAGTGCTCCTCAAAGAAAATCTGATTCTCCAACTAGTCCTAGACCAAAAAGAGAAAATGCAACTGGGGCAAGGCCACCAGTAAATAGACCAACTCCAGCAGCTCCAAAGAAGCCAGCTCATAGACCAGGTGGTACCGCCGCTGCTCCAAGAAGGACTGGCAGGCCTGATTGGGATGACACTGCAAAACTAGATGCTTTAAGAAACAAATCACCTCAAAAACAGCGTCAAAAAGTACACATTATTGGAGAAAATGATGATGCTCTTACTGCCGAGACAAGTGGATTTGCAGGGGAACAGCAAGCAGTTGTTCTCTCAGCAAGCTTGGCTCGACCATCAAAGCCAAAGTCTGGCAAAAGAAACAATGGGAAGCCTTTAACTGCTCTCAAAAAACGTAAGAAAGAAACTACTCGTCAAAGGCAACGAAGACGTGCGATGGAATTAAGAGCCGCTAGGGAAGCAAAACTTGTAAGGCCTGAAATGATTGTTGTTCCAGAAGACAATCTCACAGTTCAGGAGCTTGCTGACATGCTGAGTGTTGAAAGTTCCGAAATTATTAAATCTTTGTTTTTCAAAGGAATTACGGCCACTGTCACTCAATCACTCGATCTAGCAACAATCGAAACAGTTGCGGAGGAATTCGGAGTACCTGTTCTTCAAGATGATGTTGAAGAGGCTGCGAAGAAGACAGTTGAAATGATTGAGGAGGGAGATTTAAAACATTTAATGAGAAGACCTCCCGTCGTTACTGTGATGGGGCACGTAGACCATGGGAAAACATCTTTACTTGACGCCATTAGGGAAGCAAGAGTCGCGGCAGGGGAAGCAGGAGGTATTACTCAACACATTGGTGCTTATCAAATCGAAACTAAACATGATGGAGCAACCAAGAAGCTAACTTTTCTTGACACTCCAGGGCATGAAGCCTTCACAGCGATGAGAGCCAGAGGCACCAGGGTTACAGATGTAGCTATCTTAGTTGTAGCTGCAGATGATGGGGTTAGACCTCAAACTCTTGAAGCTATTAGCCATGCAAGAGCTGCAAAAGTTCCCATCGTCGTAGCAATTAATAAAATAGATAAAGAAGGATCTTCTCCAGACCGCGTAAAACAAGAGTTATCAGAACAGGATTTATTATCAGAAGAGTGGGGTGGAGACGTAGTAATGGTTCCTGTAAGCGCAATTAAAGGCGAAAACATCGATAAACTTTTAGAAATGGTTTTGCTCGTAACTGAGGTAGAGGATTTACAAGCGAATCCAGACAGATTAGCAAAAGGCACAGTTATTGAAGCCCACCTAGACAAAGCGAAAGGGCCTGTTGCAACGTTACTAGTTCAAAACGGTACCCTTAAATCAGGAGATGTAGTTGCAGCTGGTCCAGTTCTTGGAAAAGTAAGAGCGATGGTAGATGAAAATGGATCCAGGATTAAACAAGCAGGTCCATCCTGTCCAGTCGAAGCTCTTGGATTCAGTGAAGTCCCAACTGCAGGAGATGAGTTTGAAGTTTATCCAGATGAGAAGGCAGCAAGAGCAGTTGTTGGAGAACGCGCCACTGATGCTAGAGCCGCACGTCTTGCCCAACAAATGGCTTCTAGACGAGTTTCACTTTCTTCGATGTCTGGACAAGCAAGTGAGGGTGAACTTAAAGAATTAAATATAATCCTTAAAGCTGATGTTCAAGGAAGCTTAGAAGCGATACTTGGTTCTTTAGAACAACTTCCTAAAGACGAAGTCCAAGTAAGGGTATTGCTATCAGCTCCAGGTGAAATTACTGAAACTGATGTTGACTTAGCAGCAGCCTCTGGTGCGGTCATAGTTGGATTCAATACTTCAATGGCATCGGGTGCTAAACGCGCAGCTGATGCGAATGGTGTTGACGTAAGAGATTACGAGGTTATTTATAAGCTTTTAGAAGATATCCAATTAGCCATGGAGGGTCTTCTAGAACCAGAAATGATAGAAGAAGCCTTAGGGGTTGCTGAGGTCAGAGCAATATTCTCTATTGGTAAAAGTGCCGTTGCTGGTTGCTATGTAACAAATGGAAAAATACAACGGAATTGCCGGGCTAGAGTCAAACGAGGAAAGCAAATCGTTTTTGAAGGCGATCTAGATTCACTGAAGAGAAATAAAGATGACGTAAAAGACGTATCAACTGGATTTGAATGTGGAATAGGTTGTGATCGCTTTGCAAACTGGGAAGAAGGAGATCAAATAGAAGCATTCAAGCTTGTAACTCAAAGGAGAAAGCTAAATAATTAGGTAGGTTTATTATTCAGAGCTAATATCTCAATAAATATAATCAATAAAAGCCAGAAAACTAATTTGACTCCTCTTTACTCCTGTCCTTAAATAACAAAAATCCTAGAATCACTAATGCTGAGGATTGGATTGCAAGATCATTGATAGATACAGTATCTCCCGCAATGATATTTGTCAGCATAATAAACAAACCTAGGGCCGCTGACCCAAAGAGTGCGATCCAAACAGCTCTTCTCAAGCCCCGATAAGGATTTTTAGTCTCCTGCAATAGTCGAGCCCTTAAATTAGGATCCAGATTGGATCCAGGCTTATTAGAGTTGCTCAAAAATAAAATTAAAGATGATAAATTTATTCTAGTGCCGGTGTAGCTCAGGGGTAGAGCAACTGATTCGTAACCAGTAGGTCGGTGGTTCAATTCCACTCATCGGCATAAAGTTTTTGAATGGCTTTAGAGAAAATTTGACTGAAAGAAGGTGCTCTAAATAAATCAGACTTATTCAAATATTTCTTCTTTTATCAAAACTGTAATTACTCCTGAAATGACAAAGATCTTCCCTTAGAAAATAACTCTGAATAATGATTCGAAGAAAAGCGCCTAGGTATTCTGCTCATAACGAAAGTGATCTCGATATGTTAGGGTCTTAGCGCTCTAAATGTATGTCATCGGTTTTTACCCTTACAAACAAAGGTTATGACTTCTACTGCTCCTAATGAGAATGTTAAGGATAATTTAAAAGATCAAATTTCTTGCAAATTAGTCTCAGAAATAATTCGCGAACGCATTCAAGCCAATGGAGCTAGGTTCCATGCAAATGATAATATATCTGATTTCATTCAACCTGGAGAATTAGAAACTCTTGAGAGAGAAGTTGCAACGAGAGTTAGAGATTTGCTGAAAACTTTATTGATTGATGTTGATAATGACCACAACACTCAAGAGACTGCAGAACGTGTTTCCAGAATGTATCTCAATGAAGTATTCAAAGGCAGATACCACCCTCAACCTAAAGTAACCAACTTCCCTAATGATAGAAATTTAGACGAGATTTATACACTTGGTCCAATTACTGTTCGATCTGCATGTTCTCATCACTTGGTCCCAATTCTTGGAGATTGCTGGATAGGAATAAAACCAGGAGAAAAAGTTATTGGAATATCGAAATTCGCAAGAGTAGCTGATTGGGTATTTTCCAGGCCACATATTCAAGAAGAAGCCGTAATGATTCTTGCTGATGAAATAGAACGATTATGTGAACCCAAAGGCCTAGCAATCCTTGTTAAAGCTCAACATTATTGTATGAAATGGAGAGGAGTCAAAGAACCAGAAACCAGCATGATCAACTCAATTGTTAGGGGTGATTTTCGTCATGATGCAAGCTTGAAGCAGGAGTTCTTCGAACTTGTTAAGCAACAGTCAAACTTCGGTAAAAACTACTAATTCAACTAAAAAGGGTATTCCGTACAACTTTTGAAAAATCTCTCCTAGAGAAAAGAGGGATCTAATAGTGAAGGTCGATAAGAAAGTAAAAACGGCCTGTGATTACTCCTAACTGCGATGATCAAATCTTCCCCTGTGTGCCATATCCATTGTTGCTCAGGAGATCCGTCTTCAATATCAACATTTGTTCCAACTGGAGAACCAAAACGATAACGCAATCCTGCTAAAACCTCCGTCATGTTTTCGTTATCAATTTCATAAGCAAGTTGTCTTAATCCAGCCTCCTTGTCAATCCGAACTCTCAGAGCCTCTACAGGTAAACCACTTATTTGAATATCTTTCACTTCGAATAAATTCTGATTTGTTTTTTCTTTGATAGGAATCAAAGAGACACCAAGATGAGTCTCTACATTCGACAGATCCATTCCCCATTTCAAGCCTTCAACACATGCATCAACTGGTTGAGAAAAAACATGAATAAGAAAAGCAAAAACTATAATCAAAATATATTTAGAAGCCTTAGTCATAGTTGAATTGAACCCTTATTAATCTTGATAATAGATCTTTAAATATAAATAGTCATTATTGTCACTCTTCAGAAATTAAATCTCTATTATAGAGATAATATATTTTATATTGTCTACTCAATTAGCTTAATCAAAGTAAAAGCAAACATTAGCATCAGAACTTGAAAGTGGTTTTCACTAAAGCTCCATTAACGTCTTCTTTACCATCTTTCTCGATAACAAAGATAGCTGGAGTAACTGTAACGCTATCGTTCACTTTGAAATCATAAAAAGCCTCCCAAGCCAAAGGATCGTCATAACCACTATCCTCTCTATGTGTTTCGGCTGTTCCAATGCCAAAACCAAACTTATTTCCCTCAATGAACGCATCATTCCATAAGAATCCAACAGACCATGTATTACCATCTTCCACCTTATTCATCGCAGTATCAGGGCTATCCTCATTTTCAGGATTTTTCCATCCCATTCCTGCACTCAGGCTATAGTCATCGCCAAATTGATAGCTACCACTAACCCCAAAAGAAGAGTAGTCGTTAATATCAGGAGAATTGTCAGTCTTCCCGTTATCAGCCTTTGTATATGCAGCTGCAAGAGTAAATTTCTCATCAACCCATGCCAACTGAGTTGTTATGTGGTCTTTACCTTCATCGGCTAAGAAGCCAATCGAAGAATTTGATGCGTCTTCTGAAACGAAAAGTGCAGAAGCAACTAACTTTTCATTGGACCAAGTAATTCCAGCTCCAGCACCCATCTTTTTGGAATAAGTATCATTCGCACCTGCCTGATTTAAGACGAATAAAACTCCATCACCTGGATAAGTACTAGGCCACACTCCAAGCAAATCATCCTGGCGGAGCTTCGGTCCAAAAGTTACTTCAATATCATCTCCAATAGGGAACTGATAATAAGCCTTATGAAGTTCTAACGAATCACTACTACTGAAAGCAGTATCTAATCTTGCCTCACCCATCATCCCGAAGGGCTCCATCATGCCAAAATTACCTACGCGAACAGCAGTCTTAAGCATGTCTTGGCCAGTAAAACTGGTCATAAACATCAGCTTTGTATCGTAATGAAAAACTGTCCCATCCTTTTCCTCAGAAGTAGACATTCCACCCATTCCACCCATTCCACCCATTCCACCCATTCCACCCATTCCAGAATCACTTACGCCATCTACTCCACCCAAAACAAAAGTCGTTTTTCCCATAAACATAGTTGAAGGGTATGAATCCCCCATATTCATGTCACCACCATGATGATCATGATGACCTTTATGATCGCCACCTCCAGCTTCGACAGCTGCTGGAGCAAGAAGACCTATCGCAACAGGGAATAAAAGAATTTTACTGAGATTTTTCAAATTTTTAACTAGTGTTTCTAGTTTTACTACTTTTAATTTTAGGCTTTGTTTTTCCTAGCGTTCTTGGTTGTATGCCTCTTGAATATGTGACTTTCGATACATATTAGAAAATCATTTTTTTGACAAGTGGAAGAAGAGATATTACGCACCTACATTTTAATGATTGCAAGAACTGAGGAAAAGATAGGCTTCTTTCATTCTTTAATTATTTAGAAGCAATCTTAAGGAACTTATGACAACAATAAGAATCTAATTAATCTAAATACTAGAAAAGCTAGTAAAACCAAAAAGGATGAAAAACCTTAAGCCTATTGTTTCTGTTTTGGTTATATCACTGTCATTCTCACTAATGGGCTGTTCAAGCAACTCAGAAACAAGCAGTACTCGTGCCCTCTTTGATACTAGAAAAGAAGCTGAAAACGCTGCCAAGGATTTCAATTGCAAGGGTGCTCATAAAATGGGTGACAAATGGATGCCTTGCAAAAGTCATGATGCTCATGAAAAAGGAGAAAAACATGAGGGACATCACCATCATCACTAAAAAGTTTAAGCAATGACAACTTCACATACTTCTAAGAAGGAAGCATCAGAAGGTCCTTCTCATTGTGGAAGCCAACCAAAAAAAATTGCATTTGGCATAGCACCACTTGGATTCATTTCCATTGGAATTGTTCCCATGGGGATTGTAAGCATTGGGATTGTTCCCATGGGCGTCGTTTCTATTGGCGCTGTAGCCATGGGAGTATTAAATGCCTCAATAGTAGGAATGGGAATATTTTCTGCCGGAATAACAACCATGGGTCTTAAGGTATGGAGTCCAGAAAACAATGCTATTCAGGAGTCAATCAATCGTTCTAATTCTTCGTCTTCAAAAAATATATATGCATATCCAACCAAAGCTCAGGCAGAGATCGAAGCCAAAAAGCTCGGATGCAATGGTGTCCATAAGATGGGTAAATTATGGATGCCTTGTGCAGTCCATATCAACCCTAACTAATCTTGAAGTAATGAAGAATCTAAGGTAGTCGTATAAGATTCTTGGCAATATAGCTACAAACGCTTCAATTCATCCTCACAGTTTTTATAACAACTTAGGATTGCATTAACTTGCGAACAGTGATCTTAATTGATCTAAGAATATATATCTTCAACTAATTTTGAACCCTTTTCGCAAATTTGCTGCTGTGAAGGGAACTGTTTATCGGAGCAACAACATTCTCCTCTATCTGAATTGTTGATCCAATTAATGATCCCTGTTCTGATTGGTTGAGGACATACTTGTCCTTCTTTAAGGTGATTGATTTCTTCACTTGTTAAAGGATCAGCATGTTCAATAAAAAGCGACTCTTTAAGCCTAAAAGAACATGTCTCATTCCATTGTTCAAAACAATTTATATGGTTTATAAAATCATTCCATGCTTCTTTCATTGATCTATATCCCTTCCTTTTTAACTCTTTGCTGAAAACAGCTTTGATGAATTCATTAAAATTCTGCAATTCATGAGGTGTAAAAGATGGTTTAACATGGCTCTCATAATCAGGAAAGTCAATTTTCTTCTCTATTGATTGCAATCTTTGTTCAATCATTTGAAATCGAGAATCTATCGATTCAACAGGCAGGTTCTCTATTTGATTAACAAAACAATCAGAGACATAACTAACCAACGATTTGCCCGAAATCCTTGCACTCTCTTTAATCTTTTCTAAGAGTTTTGGGTCAATACTTACATTGAGTTGAGTTCTCTTCATGAGTTAATCAATGAAAGGCTGGAAAAAATCCAATTAATTAATATTTTATTGAATTCAAAACCATATCGTTAGCATTTTCAGATTTCTTGATCTTTAAGAAGCTATCTCTTTTCATCCATCCCAAAAGTCCATCTAAGAAGCAATAAGAGTAAAAATAAATCTATCTATTGTTTCGTAGCAAAATCAATGAAATCACACAAAGAACACTAATCAAAGGTCCAGGAGGCAAATTCAAAATCATAGCCAGCGAAAAACCTATAAGCGATAAAATTAATCCAAATATGGAGGATCTAACCATCGCAATCCATAAAGATCTTGCTTTCTGTAATCCCAACAAAGTTGGGGTTGAAAGTAACGCAATCACAAGAATAACTCCCACTGCAGACATTGAACTCACAATGACAAGTGCCGTAGTAAAACCAAGAGCCAAATTTAAAACAGATACGTTAACTCCACTTGAAGCAGCTCCTTCTGGATCAAGACCAATATGAACAAGCTTGTCGTAACCAAAAAGCATCAAGCAAATAAATACCGAGAAAGCGATCAAAGTTCTTAGCAGATCACTCAAATTTGCAGTTAATAAATCTCCAAATAAAACAGCCTCCAAATCAATCCTGATACCCAGTAGAGGTATAAGCAAAACACCGAGTCCCATCGAACCAGCAAGAATTGTATTCATAACCGCTTCATAATTTTGATTTTTTTTATTTGTCAAACTTTCTGCTGCAATAGCTCCTACCAAGCCGCTGATGACTCCACCAATAGAAGGATCCAAACCGAGCGCCATAGCCAAAGCAAGACCTGGCAGTACACAATGCGAAATTAAATTAACTTGAAGAAGCCTTTTATGAGTTATCAATACAGTCCCCATAGCAGGGCAAAGCACTCCTGAAAAGGAAGTTATCAGAAGAGGAATTATCCACCAATTTGTATTGATAAAAGACATTAAGCAAATGATTCAGTATGTTCAGTAAAGAGATCAAATTAAGATCTTGCTAATGAATACAAGCAAGCCTGACATCACTAAGAGACAGCAACAGCTTCTCAATGAACTCAAAAAATGTACTGATGAGTTGAGTGGACAAGAACTGCATAGAAAACTTCATAATGGTGAAAAGGCAATGGGTTTAACGACTGTATACAGGAACTTGCAAGCGTTAGTAAAGCAAGGCTTGATACGCTCGAGGCACCTCCCTAACGGCGAGGTCTTTTATGCCCCAGTTGAAAGAGATATTCATCATTTAACTTGCGTAAGCTGCGGAGAAACCACTCAATTGCAGGGATGCCCCGTCAAAACAATGCACGCACCCCCAAAAGCCTCTAAAAAATTTGAGCTGTTGTTTCATACTCTTGAATACTTTGGCCTCTGCCAAAATTGTTCCCAAAAATTGAATGCTTGATTGAAATGCATAAAGATAAATCAGAACTATATTTTCCATCTCAGATAATTAATTGAACTAAGTTTTTCCTGCACCTCTTCGGGGTTGCCAGAAGCTAAAATAATCTTATCTAGAACAACAACCTTGTCATAAGCATTTAAGGACGTCCCCCAATCGTGACTACTAACGAAAACCGTCAGTCCCGAATCAGCTAACTGACGGATGATTAATAGGAAGTCTTCTTTTGCAGGAGGATCAAAGGCGGAACACGGTTCATCAAGTAGAAAAATTTTGGCAGGATTCATCAAGGTTTTTGCGAGTAGTGCTCTTTGTTGCTGACCACCAGATAAAGCATCAAGTCGCCTTTTTGCCAAATGAGATATTCCAACACGTTGAAGAGCCGCTTCTAATTCACAACAAGTCGATTTAGAATGATTTACTCGACCTAAAGAAACTAATCCTTCAACAGTAATTGGGAAATTCCAATTCAGCTTTCCCCTCTGAGGCATTAAAGCCACTTGAGATCGATTGTTAATCAAAGGCTTTCCGTCAACAGTAATTTCTCCTTGATCCGGCTTGCTACTACCTTGCAGCAAGCTTAATAATGTAGACTTACCAGCGCCATTTGGACCAACAAGAGCAGTCAAAGTACCTTGCTCAAGCTTTAGAGAAACCTTGCTTAAAGCAGGTTTGATATTACTCGAATAGGAATATGTCACATTTTCAGCAATCAAACTAGACATCAATTAGAGGATTTGCTGACAAGAAACATAATATACTTGCCAAGACCAAATGAAAATGATTATCGTTTTAGATACGCTAAATATTTTTGATGTCGAATTTTTCTAATCAGTCCAAAAAGGCTAAACCCATAATCAATAATACAGTTCTCAAAAGTTCTCTTGTTGCTGGAGCATTTTTATTTTCTGGAATTAATCAGAGTGCACAGGCAAATTCAAAACCAATTGTTGCCGTAGAGCCATTAGTCTGCGATGTCGTTTCTGCGATTGCACCACCTTCAACACCTGTAACCTGCTTAATTGATAGAAAACAAGATGTTCATGATGTCAAAATCACTCCAAGGCAAGCTCAAACACTAAAAAGTGCAAACCAAGTATTTACTCTTGGTTCAGAGATGACCCCTGCAATGAAAAAATGGTTAGATAATCCTTTAACTGTTGTTGTAGGCGTAAGTGCAATAGAAATAGACGATCATCATGACGATCACGATGATCATTCAGCTGCTAAGAAGGATGATGACCACGATGATCATGACGATCATTCAGCTGCTAAGCATGACGATCATGACGACCACGATGATCATGGCGATGCCCATGGAGAGGGAGCTTTTGAATGGGCTGGTGTTTTTGATCTTTCAGCAGGAACATACAAATGGTCTTTTGCCAAAGTCGATGGAGACTATGCTGATCCTGCAATGAAAATGGTTATTCTCAACTCTGGTGATATTGAAGCATCAGAAGAGCTTGCGAAAGAATTATTAGGGTCTCAGAATTCAGAAACTAAACGCAATAATGACAAACTTGTTGCACAGGAAAAAGCATATTTTCTCTCATTTAATGAGAAGAAAGACATCACAACATTTACTGTAGAAATCAAAAAAGCTGGTAAATATGCATTCTTTACTGAGCATATGCCTTTTGAATTTGAAGCCGACGAACATTTCTTTAAGGATATTTCAGGCGACGATGTTGAACCGATTGCTCAAGTCCCAGATGAAGGCGATCACCATCATCACCATGACCATGGTGGGCTAGATCCTCATATCTGGCATGACCCTCATAACATCATCAAGATGGGAAATGTCATTTCTAAAAATATCAATAAGAAAATTTCCTTCTTTGACAGAGAAACAAAAAAAGTTTTAAAAGAGAGGACTCAAGCCGTTAATTCTATTTTGGAAGATCTCGATTTATGGACTCAAAAACAAGTTGCCACAATTCCTACTGATCGAAGGACAATCGTTTCGAAGCACAAAGCGATGGAATATTACGGAGATGCATTTGGCTTGAAGACTTTGAGTCTATTAGATTACGTTGGTGATTCTTCCAGCCTTAGACCAGAGACTATTTCAACGGTAATAGCTGAGCTGAAAGAAGAAAACGTGAAAGTATTATTCGCTGAGCAAAAGCCTCCTTCCAAGCTATTGAAAAACCTGAGCAGACAAACTTCCACCCCTATTGCAAGAAATCAGATCTTTGTTGATGGTCTAATGCTAGAGGGGAATACTGTTTCAGTAGCAGTACACAACACATGTACAATTGTTGATTCGCTTGGTGGAGAATGTGACGAGAAAGAGGGTGATGAACTTGAGAGTAAATGGAATGATTTAAGTAACCCTTAACTTTTACAAATACAATCCTGTCTACATTGATAAAATGCAGACAGGATTGCAACAAAAATGTTTCCAACTAAAGGGTTTAACGCCTACAGACAACACTGGGAAGATCAGGCAAGTTTTATGGATAAAGCCCCATGGGATAGAGATAAAATCTTAAAACTTACTATCTCAACTGACTTCGATGACAATTTAAAAGAACTTCAATTTTCAAATCATTCGCTTAAGAAAGAAAATGGAAAAAGTACAGTAAGATTAAAAGTTCCTTACAATTATTTTGAGCTAGATGATTTTGAATCAAAGTCACTAGATTTATTGGGAATACAAGAGAATTGGCTAACTGATATTTCTCTTGACAACTCTCATTGTTCACATTGTTAGTTAAAGGAAATGAGCATTAAGGAAAAAGTACCGGTGACCATATTGACTGGTTTCCTAGGATCTGGCAAAACTACTCTACTTAATCGAATCCTGAGCGAAGAACATGGTAAAAAAATAGCTGTTATTGAAAATGAATATGGTGAAGTTGGTATTGATCAAGGATTAGTAATCAATGCTGACGAAGAGGTCTTCGAGATGTCCAACGGTTGCATCTGCTGCACTGTACGTGGAGATTTAATTCGTGTACTAGGAAACCTCATGAAGAGGCGAGACAAATTTGACTATGTATTAGTTGAAACTACTGGACTCGCTGATCCTGGTCCTGTCGCTCAGACATTCTTTATGGACGATGAAATCCGTGAGGAGTTTTCACTTGATGGAATAGTCACACTTGTTGATGCAGCCCATATAGAGCAACAACTTGGTCGAAGTGATGAGAGTTCGGAGCAAGTTGCCTTTGCTGACGTCCTTGTCCTAAATAAAACCGATCTAGTTTCAGATGAATCACTCGACAACTTAGAATTACGGCTACGCGATATGAATCGTATGGCTCGTGTTATACGCAGTAAACAAGCAGACGTCTCAATTGATACTGTGCTAAATCTAAGTGCTTTTGATCTAGATCAAGTACTTCAGCGTCGTCCAACTTTTCTTGAACCAGAATACCCATTTGAGTGGACAGGTGTTTTTTCACTTGAAAAAGGTCGCTATGAACTTACGCTCGAAGAAGGTCCAGACCCCACAATGTCTCTCGTCCTGTTATTAAACCAAGGCAAGGATGAGACATCACTCAACTCAGGGGCTGAATCATGCGTAAGACTATATGCCGAACAAGAACAACTTATGAATCCAGGGGATATGGTCCCAGTCGGCAAACATGTAAGCCTTCAACTGCAATCCGGAGGAACTAAGTCCTTCTTCATAGATGTTGATAAGGCAAGGGATATAGGTCTGTTCACTCAACATACAGCCGAAGAATTTAATATGAAATTAACGAAAGTAAATACTCCTTCTACAGATGAGATAGATAATGATCAGAACACCTCTACAATTTCTCCAATAGCTGAGAGGGTTTGGGTAGCTGAACACGAACACGATGACGAAGTAGGTTCAATCGCTATCGAGCGAGAGGGTGATGTAGATCCGGAGAAACTCAATAGATGGCTAAGTCGACTTTTGTCTGAGAAAGGTGTGGATATATTTCGCACCAAAGGTTTCATTAGTTATGCGGGTGAATCTAAGCGAATAGTTTTTCAAGGAGTACACATGCTCTTCACAGCACAACCTGATAAAGAATGGGGCAATGAACCTCGCCGTAACCAACTCGTCTTTATCGGTAGAAATCTTGATGCAGCAGAAATGAGTAGGGAGTTTGACAAATGTCTGGTATAGAAGCATTTAGTCCCAAGGGAATGCTTCATGAAGGTTGGTCTACGCAAGTTGACGACTATGCGATTGTATGCGGCTGGGCACTAGAAGGTAAAACTTTTTTAGTAGGTGATGTCGCTGGTGGGCTTTACGCATTTGAGGGAAAATCTGGAAAGCTCATTTGGCAAATAAAAGACATACATAAAGGTGGCTTACTCGCAATGTCTATACATCCAAATGGAAAGACTTTTGCAACTGCTGGCCAAGATGGACATGTGAATATATGGGAAAGCCAAGAGGGTACGGCAACTAATGCTTTGGAGCTTGGGAAAGGATGGGTTGAGCACATCAAGTGGTCCCCAGACGGAAAATTTTTAGCAGTAGTTTTTACTAAATACGTCTATGTTTTTGATGATAAAGGTCAAGAACATTGGCGTTCAGAGAAGCATCCCAGCACTGTCAGCGCAATTGCTTGGTCTAATTCAAATGAATTAGCAACAGCATGCTATGGCCAAGTCACTTTTTTTGATGTAGTAAACGACAAGATCAATCAAAAGTTGGAGTGGCGAGGCTCACTGGTATCAATGGTGCTTAGTCCAGATGGAGACATAGTGGCATGCGGCAGTCAGGATAATTCTGTTCATTTCTGGCGTCGTTCAACAGATGAAGATTCAGAGATGACAGGATATCCAGGCAAACCAAGCCACCTAGCTTTTGATCAAACTGGCACAGTTCTTGCTACTGGGGGTAGTGATCGAGTAACGGTTTGGAGTTTTCAAGACGATGGTCCTGAGGGCACTGTACCTGGAGAGTTAATGCTTCATACCGAACCCATTTCATGCCTTGCTTTCTCACATAGCGGGATGCTTTTAGCTTCTGGCGCGAGAGATGGTTCAGTTTTTTCTTGGTTCCTCCAAGCAGATGGTCAGGGTGATCCAGTTGGTGGTGCATTTTCAGGTGACCTTGTAAGCCAAATCGCTTGGCACCCTGATGACACTGCCTTGGCTGCAATAAATGCAAACGGAGGAATTACGGTTTGGGATTTTAAGGTTCGAACAAAAACAGCACCTCAAGGATTCGAATAAGGTCAAAATTTCTTATTTCCAATAGATACTCGAGAGCTGTTCGATTGCTATTGCTTAGAAAATTAAAAATTCAACAAGAGGAGTTTTTACTGATGTATAAATATTCCATATAACTTATATATGGTTATATCCCGCGAGAGAACTCAATGGAAAAAACAATTCTTTGGCTTCAAGAATTACTCATTTCAATGGGAAATGCTCTATTTCATCCTTATAAAGAGAACTCACCTCCAAGTTTTGAGGCGCAGCCTTTCAAAGATGACCCTTATAAGAACCGAGGAATTGCATAGGTTAAGGTCAAAATTGTTTTAAATTTCAAAGAGGGGTTCAAGTGGGCCTCTTTTTTATTATCTATTTACGAGAAGAAAAAGTAACGACCGAACCAAAAAGAATTAGAGAATGTGGTTTAATAGTGGGATGAATACACAGATTAAGAAGAAGTTAAGCACTAGCAATTCTGGCGTTAACTTAAAAAAAACCGACAACAAACAACCTACTTGGCATTTTGAAGTAGAAGGTAGCGGTCAAAGAAAGAGATACTTAAGGTCTCTTAAAGACAAAGCTGTAGCTTGATTTATAGCCTTTTAATTAAAACACATCTAAATTAACAATAAAAGCCAGCCAACCAAGAGAGGGGGAAGGTCCATGTGAGATTTTCATTGAAATGGTACTGTCAAGCGATTTAGAGTTTCCAGAGATAAAAAAACCTTAAAAAAATTCTATGAATTTAATTGCTAGTTATAGAAATAAAGGTTTTGAATCTGTTGCAGATGGCGTGATGTCATTTTTTGATCGTCGTACAGACTTGCATCGCAATGGAATCGCCTTTAGTAATGGGGCAAATAATGATTCAGATCCTGCAAAAATTTCTACAGATATCAGCCTTGTAGCAATAGATCGAACTGATCCAGAATCATTTGCTTTGTCTGAAGTAATAATAAGAGGAGTCAATGCAGGTCTTCAAAAATACCTTGAAGAACGCCCACTTTTTAGCGAATGCGCTCCTGAACAATCTCTCTTTGTTAATCCCATTTTCAATCTACAACGTTATGCTCCTGGGGAGGGATTTAAGAAATGGCACTGTGATTGGACTATTAGCGAAGAAGCGACCGAACCAGTTCACAGAGTCTTAGCTTGGATTCTGTATTGCAATGATATCGATTCAGGAGGAACAGAATTTCACTGGCAGGAATATCATGAGACAGCGGAACGAGGAAAACTAGTTATTTTTCCCGCTGGTCTTACACATATTCATAGAGGTCGAGTTAACAAGACTCATCCAAAAACGATCGCGACCGGATGGATCAATGCCGGTTCAAGAGATTCATATATTTCTAGACTAGCTCGATAGTTAATTACTAATTTCATTCATTTAATAAGACCTCTCATTAGGAATATTCAATCTGATTACCACTAATTCTTTAATGAATCACGAGTTCAGATCTAGATTGATAATAATTTTTGAAGAAACTTCAACAGATTGGGAATGTATTGTGTATCATCAAATGACGTTCAGCTCAATTTGAGTCGCAGTTAGATTCAAGCCATGGAACGGGGACTTGAACATTGAAAATGATTCCAATGGCTGAGCTAACTTACAGAGGACTTAAGTACACTCAAAACAAATCCGCTAAGGGGTCACAAGAAGTGCACTTGCAATATTGTGGTCATGAAATCATGAGTAAAAGAATCCATGAAGCAATGAAAGCAGAGATGGGTTAATAAATAAAGTCCAAAAAACTGAATTTCTAAAACATATTAGAATTTTTAATTACATATCATTAATTTATAATTTTTTAAAAATAAATAACCAAATAGATTTGATTATTTGAATCAACAAATACAGATTTAATTATTTGATTCCTTTATTTATATACTCTTTAGTTACCAATATGCAATACGAACCAGGAACAATAGATTGTCATATTTTCTTAGAATGCAAAGAGCGAATAGAGAAAATGTTACTCAGATTAAACAAAGTAGAAAATACTGAACATATTCGCGATCAACTACAGTCTATTTACCAACAAATAGAAGGTATGCACGAGTTGAAAAAAGTCAAACGAAAAAAAATACTATCTAATAAAGAATTGATTAAATAAATTCATAAAATATACAAATTGTTCATAGATTTCTGATTTTGTATCAATTAAGTCTTAACTTATTCAACTAAATTCCTATAAGTATTTTATCAGAAAACCCGTTCCAAAGTTTTCTGTAGGGAGGTCACCACTACTGGGAAGGGTTTTGACCTCCCTCCCCAATCTTAAAAAAAAACAAGTTTATCTAATGAATTTACTAATTAAATCCTAGTTTCAAAGTTCCCCAAAGATCAAATGCGCCAAATAAAAAAGCTATAAAAACCAAATCCCATGCTTTCTGCTTAATAGCCCATGGGGCAAAAAAGACCTCACCAATCCCATGAAGAGCTGCTCCTACTCCTAGATGATCTAAAACCAAAAGGCCATGTGATAGTAAAAATAATCCGCTAGCGAAGTATCTCAAAAATATATCGTAAGTTATGAGTTTAATTTTTTTTTATGTTCGAAAAAGTTATCGCTGTTGCGGGGATAGATTTAAAGGTTTTAATCATTTCATCAACCAAAAGTTTTTTATTTTTAATAGTTGATTTAGCCATGACTTAATAATATTTTATGTCATCTAACTTATTAATATTTTTCATAATCTTATGTATCATTAATTGCTTTGTGAGCTAACTAGAACAAATCATATTTGATGCCTTTTAGTAAAATCAAATACTTTTCTTCTTGTCCAACAGATAATTAATTCACTAAAAGTGAATTAATTAATACAGTTAGATATATTTATTCCAGTAATGTTTGGAACAAATAAATTTTTTGATGAAACTCAATTTTGTACCAGTTAATATTTTTCGAGAGACTCCTGAAGTAACTTTTTTAGATGCCAGTGTTGAAGGTTCAAATGGTAGTGATGTCGTTATTCATAGAGGAGGAGCAACTTCACCTCCTGATTTAAATGGCTTTGAGCAATATTATGTACACCATCATCAAACAGATAATAATCTTGTACTTGAGGGAGATAGAACCTTTACACTATTAAATCCTCTTTGGGATGAACCCCATCACATAATTTATCTCCATAGATTCATGGGTGCACTTCAAATACCTATCGGTACATTTCATAGATCAATATCTGGAAAAGATGGAAGTATTGTTATCAATCAGGCAATTAGAGACAAACAATTTGAATCGAATACAGAATTTAATCCTATAAGTATTCAAAACAGAATTGATCTACAACAAGCAAAATCTACAGAGCCTATTATCTGGTTATGGAAAGATGGAGAAATCAAAAGAATAAAAGATTCTCTATTTTTAAAAGTAGTTTAATTTAAGTAGGTTTTATTAAAACCAAATTAATTTCATATATATAGTATCTAAGAAATATTTATTTTAAATGCTATTTCTAAGAATAAAACAAATAATACACCTGACATTGCAATCCTGCCATGAACTATCTCAGTTTTGCTTAGTCTCTCGAAAGACATGAACTAAAAGCAAGCTAGTTAATTTATACCAAACCAAATAAAGAGAGCAAGTATCAAAAAATGCTTTTTCATGTTAATTAAATTATTCAATTTTATTTGTAAAAATAAAAGACTACGTTGCAAAAGATATTGTATCTCTTACGACAGACTAAATTTTTATGATAAATAATCATACAAAAAGCCTTAAGTAATAAATGAGTCCACTCTTTAAATGCCTTGGCTGTGGACAAAATATCGAAAGGTCAACAAAGACTTTTTGGAAAAAGAAAGGTCATATTCTTTGCTCCACTTGCCAAGACAAAATAGAGAAAGAAACTTCTTTTAATCAAACAAAATAGACTTAAACACTAAGGAATCTCTCTACCACCGCTTTACTTAATTCACTGGTTGGGCCATTTGCCACTATTCCGCCACGTTGCATTGCATAATAACGATCAGCTTGCCTAACGAAATGCAGATGTTGCTCTACTAATAAAACTCCAACACCAGTCTCACTAATAATCCTTTTGACTGCAGACTCAATATCTTGCACGATATTAGGTTGTATTCCTTCAGTTGGTTCATCAAGTAAAAGTAACTTTGGTTTTCCCAGCAGTGCTCGCGCAATGGCAAGTTGTTGCTGTTGTCCACCGCTTAAGTCACCCCCTTTACGATCTAGAAATTGTTTTAAGACAGGGAATAGTTCATATACAAGTTCATCAATCTTTTTATGCTTTGCTAAACCTCCAGGCAAAGCTTCCAATCCAAGTTGAAGATTTTCCTCGACAGTTAGATAAGGTATTATTTCTCGCCCTTGAGGAACATACCCAATTCCGGAACGAGCTCTTTGATGAGGTGGCTTTCTATTTACTAAATCTCCATTAAAAATAATCTCTCCACGCCGTGGAGTTAATAACCCTATTAAGGATTTAAGCAAAGTTGTTTTACCTACTCCATTTCGACCTATAAGACAAATCATCTCACCTTGACTGATATTCATATCAACATCTCGAAGAATATGACTCTCGCCATAGTAGGTATTCAAGCCTTTTATCTGCAGCATAGTCATTATTCTTCCTCCTCAGATTGTCCTAGATAAACCTCTATCACCAAAGGATCTTTTTGTATTTCGCTCATAGAGCCTTCCTTCAACACATGTCCTTGGTGTAAAACACTCACAGGACAATCAAGTCTACGAATAAATTCCATATCATGATCAATAACTAAAACAGTATGATCACCCGCTAAAGATTTAAGAAGATCAGCAGTTAAGTCTGTTTCTTCATCAGTCAAACCAGCTACAGGTTCATCAACAAGTAACAGGTCAGGGTCTTGTCCAACTAGCATAGCGATCTCAAGCCATTGTTTTTGACCATGAGAAAGAGCTCCCGCCCTGATATTGGCTTTTGATTGAAGGTTGACAATACTCATCAAATGTTGAATTTGATCTAAATGTTTAACCTTTAAACTATTCATCAACAAAGACAAAGGAGTTTTAGGCCTGCTAACTGATAGAGCTAGATTTTCTTGTACAGATAGATTTTCAAATATCCTTGGACTTTGAAATTTTCTTCCAATCCCTTTACGCGCTATACGAAACTCTTTTTGACCAAGCAACGATTTTTCTTTAAAAATCACATCACCCTTTGTCGGTAATACTTTGCCAGTAATTACATCTAAAAATGTAGTTTTACCTGCGCCATTGGGACCAATAACTGCTCTAAGATCGCCTTTATTCAAAACCAGATCAAGATCTCTAAGAGCAAGAAAGCCTTCAAAGCTAACTGAGATTTGTTTTAGCTCTAGCAATGGAGAACTCATGGTTTCACCTCACCTTCTTCATTAACTTCAAGACTTGGATATGTCTCCAGTTTTCTATTAATACCAATTAAAAAGAGTAATTTCTTTAGGCCTCCTTTTCGGATCCATCCCAGTACACCCTCTGGGAGAGCTGTTACAACAAGAATAAATAATCCACCTTGAATAAACATCCAGCTTGCTGGTAATGCTTCACTCACTAAACTTTTTGCATAATTAATTAACACAGCTCCAAGAATTGCGCCTAGTAAAGTTCCTCTGCCCCCAACGGCAACCCAAACAACCATTTCTATAGAGAACGGAACAGTCATAAATTGAGGAGAAACTATTCCAGATTGAACTGTGTACAAAGCTCCTGAAATACCTGCTAATCCTCCAGCTATTGAGAAAATTATTGTTTTAAAAATTACTGGATTATATCCAGTGAAACGAACTCGAGCTTCATCATCTCTAATTCCAATAAGGATATTTCCAAATCTATCTCGAACAATCCACCTCGCAAAAAACCATGCAAATATGACTAAAATAGCTGATATCCAAAAGAACCATCTTTGCATTATTTCTGAACCTACCATTTGTCCAAAAAGTTGAGTCACGTCTGTTTTTAAACCATTCGTTCCATTAATCAATTTCTGTTGACCATTAAAGAAATTGAAAAAAACCAAAAGAGCCGCTTGTGTAAGGATTGAAAAATAAACACCTTTAATTCTATTTCTAAAAACTAGATAACCGAGAAGACCAGCAATTATTGCTGGTAGTAACCAAATAGAAATAAGAGTAAAAATTGAACTTTTAAAAGGTTCCCAGAAAAATGGAAGTTTTTCGACTCCATATAAACCAAAAAATTCAGGTATACCATTTGGGAATTGTCCTGAACTATTCAATTGGAGGAACATTGCAGCACAATATCCACCAAGAGCAAAGAAAATTCCTTGCCCTAAGCTCAACATTCCTGTAAATCCCCAAATCAAATCAACTCCTAAAGCCACTATTGCAAGTGATAGGTATCTACCTAAAAGATTTAATCTAAAAACAGGTAATAATGCAGGAGCAGCAATAATTAATGCAATGATTAGCACCCAAATAGTTAAGTTAATCCAACTTTTTTTTGTAGAAAAAATACTCATAAGTTAAGACTCCACCATTCTTCCTTTTTGAGGGAACATCCCAGTTGGTCGAAATTGCAAGAATATGACTATTAGTGCAAATATCATTACTCTAGCCATACTTGTTGTCGCAAAAAAATCTATTGTTGATGCTAGAGGTGAAGGCATATCTGGCCAAATGGTAAGAAGTCTCCCTGCTCCAATTAAATCAGTCATAATTCCTATAGAAAAAGAAGCAAGAATTGTGCCTAGCAAATTACCTACTCCACCAAGAACGACAACCATAAAACATCCCACAATATAATTTCCGCCAACATTTGGGCCTACTGAACCAAGAAGTGAAACTGCAACTCCAGCGACACCAGCAAGACCAGAGCCAATTCCAAAAGTAATAATATCTACTGTTTCTGTTGAGATACCTAAACAATCACTCATAGGTCTGTTTTGAGTTACTGCTCTAATTCTCATTCCCCACGCTGTTTTATCGAGAAAGAAAATCACTACTAAAACAGATACTACGGTGATAAGGATTATTAATAATCTTGTTTTAGGAAAAGTAATTCCAACAAAATCTATACCACCTCTCATCCAAGAAGGAGCAGTAACATCAACATTCCTTGCACTTGCACGACTCAGTTTACTTACTAAAGAAGATAAAATCCCTCCTGTTGCGACACCTAGTAAGGAAGAAAAGCCCCAAGTACATGCCCTTATTAATCTACCTTTTGCACCAGAAAGTAAGTCATCAGAAATAAATAATGGTGAAAACAAGCCAAAGAAAAGTGCTACAACCAAGCCACTTGCATAAGCCAGAGGAACACTTCTAACAAATTGTTGAAGGATTAGGCTAACTCCCCATGTAGCTAAAAGTGTTTCAAGAGGACTTCCATAGAGACGTCTAATAACTGTTCGTTCTAAAAGAATCCCAACTGTTCCACTAACTAAAAAAGCAATCCCAATTGCAACTATGACATACGAATCATAAAAAGGTTTTAAGAAAGAAACTTGTTTAAAAATTAATTGAGTTATGTATGTGGAATAAGCACCAAGCATCATCAATTCGCCATGAGCAAGATTAATGACACCCATTAAACCGAAGACAATTGCTAGTCCCAGTGCTGCGACGAGCAAAACTGAGCCAATAGCAACGCCATTAAAGAGGCTTTCAAGAAAAAGTTGCACTAGCTTGGTTGTTTTTTTAAAGAAATAAGGAGCCCGAAGGCTCCTTATTAGAATCTATTTATAAGTCAGAAATTGAATCACATCCTATATTTTTCACCTTTCTTAGGATCAGTCCAATCACAAGCGTAACCTTTTGAACTTGGATGTTTTTGGTTCCATGCTTGTGGCTCAACTACTCCAGTTTCTTCAAGGATTGTGAATCCACCCTCTGCATTGATTTCACCGATTCTCACTGTTTGAGATAGGTGATGATTTGCCATCACTTCTACTGGACCCTGAGGAGCATCGAATGTCTGACCAACCAATGCTTCTCTAACCGCATTGTCATCAAATGTACCTGCATCTTCAACTGCCTGCTTCCAAAGATAAACCATGTTATAAGCAGATTCTTGAGGATCAGCCACAACACGATCACTACCCCATCTCTTCTTAAAGCTCTTAGCAAATTTCTTAGAAGCTGGAGTATCAATAGACATCATGTAGTTCCAAGCACCATAGTGGCCCTCAAGGAACTCAGGTCCAATCGTACTAATCTCTTCTTCCGCAATGGAGTAGTTCATTACGTAATAACCATTAGAAGGAGTGATTCCTGCGTCCTGGATTTGTTTGAAGAAAGCAACATTTTGGTCACCATTCAAAGTGTTAACTATGATTCCACCATCAGGAAGAGCAACTTTTATCTTCGAGATAATAGGTGCCACCTCAGTATTACCCAAAGGAAGATAATCTTCTCCAACAACTTTACCTCCAAGTTGTTTCACTTGAGCTTTAGTAATTGTGTTAGAAGTTCTTGGGAAAACATAGTCAGAACCAACTAAGAAGAAATCGCCTCCAGCAGCTGGTGAGCGCTTATACATGAAATCAGTAGCAGGCTCAGACTGCTGATTTGGAGTCGCTCCTGTATAAAAAATGTTATTGGAGCACTCTTGTGCTTCATATTGAATTGGGTAATAAAGGAATGCATCTTTTGATTCATAAACTGGAAGCATTGCCTTTCGACTTGCAGAAGTCCAGCCACCAAAGACTACTGGTACTCCATCTTGGTCGATTAACTTCTTGGATTTCTCTGCAAAGGTAGGCCAATCTGAGGCACCATCTTCAACGATGTATTCAATTTTATAGCTTTTACCGTCGACTGTTACACCGCCAGCCGCATTGATTTCCTCAATAGCCATTTTCTCTGTATCAACAAGAGTTGATTCCGAGATTGCCATTGTCCCTGAAAGAGAATGGAGAATTCCAACAGTTACGGTGTCGTCAAAGTTTCCAGAGGAATCTGATCCACCACAAGCAGTAACAGTTACGGCTAAAGAGGCAGTAGCTAAACCTGCAAAAATGCGCTTTGAAAGCTTCATGAATTACTAACTAAATTAGTTGTTTGCCCACCTTGGGGTTTATGAAAAGTATCCAACTGAACACCCCTCTTTTTGTAGCAAATAAGACTGTTTCAGCTATTTCAGTAAACGAAGATAAGTTTCAGTATCCGTTTACACCATCTTTTGCGCAGAGGGTATCTGATTACACACAAACTCTTCAATTATTTTTATCCCCTCCCCTGTTTTGGTATTGGTAAAGCACCAGGGAAGATCTTTCCTCATAACCAAAGTATCTCTCTCCATTATTTTCAGGCTTGCTCCAACCATTCCAGCAAGGTCAATCTTATTGATCACTAATAAATCAGAACGTGTTATTCCTGGCCCTCCTTTCCTAGGGATCTTATCTCCAGCTGCTACATCAATTATGTATATACATACATCTACTAACTCAGGGCTAAAACTAGCAGCCAGATTATCGCCACCACTTTCAACAAATACTAAATCTAAAGTTGTAAATTTATGCTCCAGTTCTTCAACCGCAATACGATTAATTGAGCAATCTTCCCTTATCGCTGTATGTGGGCAACCTCCAGTTTCAACTCCTTTGATACGTTCAGGTTCTAAAGCCTTTGAATTCGTTAAAAATTTTGCATCTTCTTGCGTATAGATATCATTTGTTACTACTGCAATCTCTAATCGATCTTTAAGATTTTCACATAGTCTCTGGATAATAGCAGTTTTACCAGATCCTACTGGACCGGCTATGCCAACTCTTAATTTACTTTCCATTAGCTTCGAAATAATCTTGAATAAAGTTCAATATGCGATTGTTGTGCCATAATCGCGCCCACATCACCAACCCAAATTTCTTTGGGATTCTGCTGCAATAAGTAACTCCCTTGAGACTTTATAAGTCTTAGGGATTTCATTTGAAGCTGTTGAGCTTTTGTTGGTCCTAATGACAATAGTCTTAACGCTGCACTCAATTGATTAGCCACCCAACTATATAAAAATCCTTCCACTAAATCAATTTGGGGTATATCCCAGCAAACTCCGGCCCAAGCCCAAGCTATCGGCCAAATAAATTTTTTTTCATTGCCAGGAAGAGGATGATCTAGATCAATGAGAAGCTGTAATAGAGATTCACCCATTTGTATTTGTTGAGATCTGACATCTGGCGAATCTCTTAATGAACCAAGCCAAGAATTCCACTCTTCAATAATTAATTTATGTTGAATATCTTTATGATCATTCCAATGCTCTAAATCTCTCATGATGTGAGCAATTGAGCTTGCCTCAATTGTTATCTGGCCTCGAGAGAGTTCACTTTCAATCCAATTAAAAAGTGTTGTCTCGTCATATACTTTTTTATTTTGAACAAGCCACTCCAATCCTTCAGAGTAACTAAAAGCACCAACTGGTAATGATGGGCTAATTAATTGTAAAAACTCAAGTTTCATAAACTGAATCAATCAAATCCCTACTCATAAGCGCCTATCTCAGGAAAAAAAGGTCTTTGGAAACTTTCTATTTCAAATCCTTGGCCTTCTAACATTTTTTTCATAACTACATCATTGAGTAAATATAACTCCTTATCGTGTAACTCAATCTCAACATGTCTATTACCTAAATGATAAGCAGCTTTCAACAATTTCAATCTGTTTTCTGAGCTAATTCTAATTACATCCTCATAAGCGGCCTCTATGCTTACAAAAACTTGTGAATTCTCACTTTTCAATACCTCTCCTGGAATTAATCGACCTCCTCCTCTAGGCAAATTTAAAATGACATCAATCCCATCTAAGGTTGATCGCTTGCCCCGAAGCTGAGTCCTCTCTTTTGCGGACAAGGGAAGTAAAAGGCAATGTTGTATCACTTGAGCACTAATTCTCTCGGTGAGATAGATTAATTCGTGAGACAAGCTTCATTTATTTATAGATCTGAATTTTATAGGTTATGTCTAGCAGATCAGACATTTATTATTTTCTCAAAACCAAATGAGCAAACACTATAAAGCTATTCAATGACATCTCAATGGCATGGAACTTGTGATCTAAGACTTTTCAAGAGTTCAAGGTCTAATAATAAAAATATTGTCAAAACAATTCATCAAGCAAAGTGCACTGCTCCATTAAAAGTAATGAGAGTATTCAATGATAAAAAAGATGGGAGATGTGAAATACCAATTCTCCATAGTGCTGGAGGGATTGTTGGAGGTGATCAACTCACAATAAATGTAAATGCTGAAGAAGATAGTCTTGCTATATGTTCTTCGGTAGCAGCTCAAAAAGTTTATGGAAGTAGAGGTAGATCAAAATTAAATCCACAGGGTAACTGGGCAAATCAAAAATGCTTTTTTGAAATTGAAAGAAATTCTGACTTTGAGTGGATCCCTCAAGAGTTAATTGTTTATCAGGGAGGTCTTTTTGAACAAAATATGACTGTTAATCTTGATCCTTCATCAAGCTTTTTATGTGTTGATTTGGTTCGCTTGGGAAGAACTGCTGCCAAAGAAAAACTTGGGAGTGGAATATGGAGATCATCTTTGGAAATCTTTAGGGAAAATAATCAAGGGAAACGTTATGAATTTAGTGATCGATTAGAATTATCTGGAGAAGCTCTAAAGTCCATTCATGGCTTAGAACAGCAACCAGTATTTGGATCTTTCACTTGGATAACACCAAAAGAAATAAAGCAAAAAGATTTGTCTGATTTGCTAGTCGAATGCCGACAACAAAGAGCTGGACTTGAGGGATTTATGACTTGTAGTCTTCTTGAAAATGGCATATCAGCAAGATACACTGGCTCATCAACACAATCAGCTCGATTTTGGTTTTATAGAATTTGGAGTCTTACTAGAATTTTAAGAAAATTAAGCATGCCTGAATACATGAGGATTTGGCCAATGCAAGAAAATCCATCAAGAGATACAAAATGTCCATCATGAACTTTTAAGCATTTTTTTGCTAGTAAAATTTAGTTCTAACTTTTAAAAAATGTACTTAAGCCCTCAAGAAAAAGACAAATTACTTGTAGTTACTGCTGCTCTTTTAGCAGAGCGAAGATTAAATAGAGGTTTGAAATTAAATCATCCTGAAGCCGTTGCTTGGCTTAGCTTTCAAGTACTTGAAGGTGCTAGAGATGGGAAGAGTGTCTCAACCTTAATGAACGAGGGAACAGCATGGTTAACAAAAGAGCAAGTTATGGAAGGGGTGCCAGAACTCATCCAAGAAGTTCAAATAGAAGCTGTTTTTCCTGATGGAACGAAGCTAGTAACACTTCACAATCCAATTAGCTAACTACAATTATGACTTATTTAATTCCTGGAGAACTTATTCCCGAAGATGGTTTTATTGAACTAAACAAAGGAAGAGAAACCACAACTCTAAAAGTCGCTAACACCTCTGATCGACCTATACAAATTGGCTCTCATTATCATTTCTTTGAGTCCAATAAAGGGCTGGAATTTGACCGTAAAAAATCTCTAGGCAAAAGATTAGACATCCCAGCCGGTACTGCTATCAGATTTGAGCCAGGTGACCAAAGAGAAGTTAATCTTGTGCCTTATGCTGGAGACCGTAAAATTTTTGGGTTCAACGGACTTATAAACGATTCACTTCAACAATAAAATGCCTTTCAAAATTTCTCGCCAAGCCTATGCAGAGACTTATGGTCCGACTAAAGGGGATCGCATTAGACTTGCAGATACGGACTTAATACTCGAAGTTGAACAGGATCATACTCATTATGGAGACGAAGTTAAATTTGGTGGAGGTAAAGTTATTCGTGATGGGATGGGTCAATCACAACAAAGTAGAGACAATGGTGTAGTAGATACAGTTATCACAAATGCACTAATTTTGGATTGGTGGGGAATTGTTAAAGCTGATATTGGCATCAAAGAGGGAAAAATCTCCGGTATTGGAAAAGCTGGAAATCCGGATACTCAAGAAGGTGTCAACATTATTGTAGGAGCCAGTACAGAAGCAATCGCAGGAGAAGGAAACATTATTACTGCAGGAGCTATTGATAGTCATATTCATTTTATCTGTCCACAACAAATAGAAACTGCTTTAGCTAGTGGGGTCACCACAATGCTCGGAGGAGGGACAGGTCCAGCAACAGGTACTAATGCAACAACATGTACACCAGGAGCATTTCACATCTCAAGAATGCTTCAGTCTGCAGAGGGATTTCCTGTTAATCTGGGATTCTTTGGCAAAGGCAATGCAACTAACAAAGCAGCATTAGAGGAACAAGTAAGAGCAGGTGCTTGTGGGTTAAAACTTCATGAAGACTGGGGAACCACGCCGGCCTGTATTGATTCCTGCCTAAGTGTTGCAGATCAACTAGACGTACAAGTTTGTATTCATACAGATACCCTAAACGAAGCTGGCTTTGTTGAAGATACAATTCAGGCAATAAAAGGGAGAACAATTCATACCTTCCATACAGAAGGAGCTGGAGGTGGTCACGCTCCCGACATTATCAAAATTTGTGGAGAATCAAATGTGATTCCCAGCAGTACGAATCCAACTAGGCCTTTCACTCTAAATACTCTTGAAGAGCATTTAGACATGTTGATGGTTTGTCATCATTTGGATCCCAAAATTCCAGAGGATGTTGCATTTGCTGAGTCAAGAATACGTCGTGAAACCATTGCCGCTGAAGACATACTCCACGATTTAGGAGCCTTTTCTATTATTGCTAGTGACTCCCAGGCTATGGGTAGAGTTGGGGAGGTTATTAGCCGGACTTTTCAAACTGCTCATAAAATGAAAGTTCAAAGAGGTGCCTTACCAGAAGATAGCCAAAGGAATGACAATCATCGTCTGAAAAGATATATCTCAAAGGTAACTATTAATCCAGCGATAGCTCATGGAATCAGTGCTCATGTTGGTTCGGTAGAAGTTGGAAAACTAGCAGACTTAGTACTTTGGAAGCCTGGCTTTTTTGGAATTAAACCTGACTTAGTAGTCAAAGGAGGATGTATCGCATGGGCTCAAATGGGTGATGCAAATGCCTCCATCCCTACGCCACAACCAGTCCATGGTCGTCCAATGTTTTCTGCCTTTGGAAAGGCGCTAAATCCTACATGTTTGACTTTTTTAAGCGAGAGTGCAATAGACGGTGGAGTCCCTGAACGACTAAAACTGGAACGCTCTTATGCTCCCGTTAAAGACACAAGAAAAATATCTAAACAATCAATGAAACTAAATAATGCGAAACCCAAAATTGAAGTAGACCCCCAAACATATGAAGTTTTTGCAAACGGAGAGCTTTTGACTTGTCAACCAGCTGAATCACTACCACTTGCGCAAAGATATCTATTGCTTTAATTGACATTAAATTTCAAAAGATCTTAGGCTACGAGTAGATCTTCCATGTTAGAAGCCGTTATTCGAAGACGTTGTTCTAAATTTGGTCCATATGACTCTATGCCCCAAATTTCCAACTGCGAACCATCTGGTGCCATAGACGAGAATACTTCTTGGGGGAAAATAGCTCGTTCCAGAAAAAATCTATCTGGTCCAATGCATTTAAGTATTACCATACTAGAAGTGATGTTTCTGTAAGAGAAATCGACCATAACTACAATTATTTGTTGAAATTAAAACAAATAAATAAAAAAATATTTGTTATTTTTTATACAAAAGATACAGGTAAAAATATAAATTTTTTCTTAATATGTCCAAATCGAACGCCCCCTTCAAGGCCAATTAGTTATAAAAAATATAAAAATTCATGATCTCCACAGCAACAAGAATAAGAATAAAAAATATACTAAATCGACTAGAAAAAAAGCAATTAGTTAGCCTAGAAGAAAGAATTTTCCTTAAGAAAATATCCAATGTTTCTCCCTTGGTATCAGGCTGGCTTGCATCTGCATTAGGAGCAGAGGCTAGTTCTATAGACAATGAATAGTTATTAATATTATGGAAACTCAATTTTCAATGAGATAGCTGAGAACCCATCAAATCTATCCTTAATCAAAAAATATTTAAACAAGTAGAATTCAATCAAAAAAATAATTGAGAATAAATCCAGAATGTATCTGAAAATACAAAGTAATTCCTGGTAATGTAACAACTAATACACCGATTCTAGCTGCTAATTATAAAAATAGATTGCTCTTAATTTGTGTGAGGACACAATGAAGCTTTTTCAGCGTTTGCTCGTAGCTCCTGCTGCATTGGGTCTAATGGCTCCAGTTGCAGTTAATGCAGATACTGCATTTTCATCAACCACATCTCTTTCTGGTGGTGCTGTTTTTACTATCGGTTCTGTTGCCGACGGAGGAACAACTGATACGGAAGAAGAACTTTATATGCAATATGGATATGGACTGGACGTAACTTCCAGTTTTACTGGTGAAGATATGCTCTACATGGGCATGGAAACTGGTAATGCTAGTGGTCCATTAGCAAGCATGGACAGCTCAACCGGCGGTACTGGTGCTATTACATTGCATTCTTTGTACTATGCCTTCCCTGTTGGCGATCTTTCAGTAACTGCTGGACCGTTACTTGATCAGGATGATGTTGTTGCTGCAACAACTTCTGCTTACTCAGATGCTTTCAGACTAGGCAGCATGCCTTATTCTTTAGCTGGCAACGAAACTGGCCCTGGAGTTGGTGTTGCTTACTCTAATGACAGCGGCCTAGTTGCTTCTGTTAGCTTCGTTTCTGTTGGAGGCTCTGATTCAACAGTAGGAATCGGCGCTGATGATGGAGATGACGTTTCTACATTCACTCTTGGCTACGACGGCGACGGCTTTGGTGGCGGACTTGTAATCGCTTCTAATGATGGTGAAGCTGGAACAAGTGGATACGACACATTTGGTGGCGGTATCTATTACAGCCCTGAGTCAGTTCCTGCGACAATAAGCGTTGCTTATGACACAACAGATCCAGAAACAGGTGCTGATGCAACTGATTTGTTCGTTGGTGTTGACTACGAAGTTGGCCCTGGAACATTGAGTGCTGCTTACAATTCAACTGATATTGATGGTAGTGATTCTGAAGATTCAACAGGATTTGAAGTTTCTTACAGCTATGGACTGAATGACTATGTATCTGTTACAGCTGGATTCTTCACTGTTGAAGATACAAGTACGGGTGATGACGACACTGGTGTAGTTGCTGAAACTTATTTCAGCTTCTAGCACTTAACAGTTAAAACCTAATAAAAGCCTCCTGATAAAACAGGAGGCTTTTTCGTAAATAAAGAAATTATTTCAAAGTTTCAATTAACCAAAGACAACTCATTTTATTGAATTTATTTATTATTTTCTTTTAGAAAATTATTTGGTTTAATTAACGCTTCATAAGGATCTAGCTTCTCTAATCTAATCATATCTTCATAGGGATCAGGACTACTTTTTTTATTATTTTTGATTTTTCTCATTTTTTATTATATTTTTATAGATAAACAATTGATTATTAATTTTTTTATGCTGCGAACTTAGATCTTAAACCCCTATCACGGCTACCTTTAAACCATCTCATTTGATTAGTCATACGATGCCCATTAGGATACAAATAATTAAGTTCTGTAGTTGCAATAAGACTTTCATTTCTATCAACAATCTCCGAAAAACTACCAGTGCTATTTTGATTTGATTCCATAATAGATAACTTAATTATTTCATTTAAAACATCTAATTCATTGGTTGATGTCCATCACGAACAAAGTGGCGATTCCAAAACAAAATAGTCCGAAAAAAATATCAACTATATAAAATGATTTTAGAAATTTGTCTTCCGTTCAAATTAACTTTCATAGCAAAAAAGCAGCTAATTAAGCTGCTTTTTTGCTATGAAAGTTAATTTTATTTATTTGAAACTTAAAAATATTTAAAAGGGAAAAATATCTTATCAGGGCCTGCAAGCATAACTGAAGCAGCAATTAGAGCGGTAACTACTTGAACGCCAATAAATTGTTTTTGAAGGTACTTATAAGAACCGGTTTCAGAAAGCTCAACTGATGGTTCATTCTCAGGTAATCCATAATAATAAATTTGTGAGATCTGAAAAAAGATCACCAAACCAGCAATTGCAGCCAAAGGATTAAATCCACCAAATGTGATAGTAGATAAAGGGATTGTTGAGTAAAGCATTAAAAATGCATCGATCTTAACTTCTAATTATTACAGCATTAATTTGAGAAAATGCTGTAATCGCTAATAGACTGAAATCTAAAATAAATCAAAATTCCTAAAAACCATCAATTGATATGGTGAAAATCAAGCTAATGCTTAAATAAAGAAATTTAGAAATTTATTTATTTAATTTTTTGGTCTAGCTTTTGTAACCCTAATAGCTCTACCCATCCATTCAACATCTTGAAGATCATCGATTGCCTTTTGTTCTTGAGCATCATCGCCCATATCCACAAAAGCGAAGCCTCTTTTTCTTCCGGTTTCCCTTTCTAATGGAAGTTTACAATTGGTGACTTCACCATAGCTGGTAAACACACCAACAATATCTTCTACCTCAGCATCAAAGGAGAGATTCCCGATGTAAATAGTCATTGGATAACGGACCTAAGAAGTAATAATGAATGGTCCGAAAAGGGGGAAACCTCAATGATTTGGCTAGTAAGCAAAACTTGAAGAAAGCTATTTGGATAATTCAAGGGATATTCTAGGTCTTTTTCTCCCAAAAAGGTCAAAACAAAAATTTGCTTTATCGTCCTGTAAAATTATTCAATAACATTTTTTTATTTTTTTGACTCAAGTAACTGTTGGAGAAAACGAAGGCATTGAATCTGCACTTCGTCGTTTTAAGCGTCAAGTGTCCAAAGCTGGCATCTTTGGAGAATTGAAGCGATTGCGTCATCATGAAACTCCTGTTGAGAAATATAAGCGTAAGCTGCAACAAAGACGCAGAAGCAGAAGAAGATAAGAAAGATCAAAAAATATAATCAAACTAAAATTTCAAGACTTATATTCTTTTTATTAAATGGAAAGAGAAAACTGTTGGGTTTGGTTTAAAGGTTCACTCAAAGAAGGAGGGGTATGGAAGGGTGGTTTTACTTACAAAAAAGATGAAAATCCTGGTGTACTTATTCAAAACCCAGCATATGTACAGTGCCGTGTACCAGAATGGCGTATAAGCACTAAAGAGCCCTTAGATAAGTATAAAGGTCCAAAAATACCAGAAAGCTCTGTTTGGAAATTTTTATAAAACAGATAAGATTTAGTAAAAATAATTTTATTTTTTACTCCTAATTAGCATTAACAATAGGAGCAATATACTTAACTAGAGCTGGAGTGATTAATAAAACCGCTATTAATCTAAATGCATGAATTGCTGCTACTGCCGCCCCTACCCCGAGCTCTGCTCCAACCAGGCTCATACCAAGTGTCCCCCCAGGAGCAGATCCTAGCAAGGCTATCAAAGGGTCAATTCCAAAGAAACGAACTACTAGAAATCCAACAACTAAACCTGTAAAAATCAATGTGATAGTAATTAAAATAGCTGGCTTCCAAAGAGTCTGTAACTCTGAAAGAGTTTCCTTATTTATACCAGTGCCAATAACAGTCCCCACACCAATTCCGAGTAAAGTTTTGGTACCCAGAGGCCATTGAGCCGGTTCAAATTGACCACTTATGCTTAGAAATCCTGCCGCCAAAATCGAACCAAGAAGGGGGGCTGCAGGAATGCCGCTTAGCAACATCAAACTTCCGAGAGTAGCCCCACTGAGAATGTATATGATCAAAGTCATTTGAGGATTCATAACCCAAGCATTAAATCTGCATCCTTAGTCTGATCTATTTTTTGTTTTTAAACCAATTGATCAAAATCAATTTTAAAAGCACAAAAAAATTTTGCCTTCCGTTTAAATGATTATATGGATGCTTTCCAAAAAATCTGAAAGCGATCTCTACAACTAAGTCTTGAGTGAGTTTAGTATGAAATTGAATTCCCACCTTTTAACTAATAATCTAATTTTCAATCAAAAAGGTCAACAAATTGTTAGTGTTTATATCTAATTGATTATTTTGTTTTCAATAGATGTCCTGATGAAAGCAAATTTGACTTCTGAATTAAAACTTCTTGGACCTAAATCAGAGGCTAAGATCTTATACGTCAGGCTGCCTTGTAACCCTATTTTTCCAATTGGACCAATTTATTTAGCTGATCACGTTCATAAATGCTTTCCAAAAATTCAACAGTTAATTGTAGATTTAGCTTCCATACCAATTTTAGATGTCGAAAGAATACTAATAAATAATATAAAAAATTTCAAACCAACATTACTAGTTTTCTCATGGAGAGACATACAAATTTATGCTCCTGTAGACGGAAGAGGAGGAAATCCATTACAAAATTCATTTGAAGTTTTTTATGCTCGAAATCCTCTAAAAAAAATCAGAGGTGCTTTAGGTGGTTTTCAATTATTGAAAAGTCATTATGGAGAAATATGGAGAAACCAAAGATTAATTAAAAAGGGATTAAAATATGCAAAGAAATATAAGCCAAATGCTAATTTAATACTCGGTGGAGGAGCTGTTAGTGTTTTTTATAATCAGTTAAAAAAATCATTACCTAAAGGTACTATTATCTCACTAGGAGAAGGAGAACTGTTAATAGAAAAATTAATAAGGAATGAATCGATTATCGATGAAAGATGTTTTGTAGTTGGTGAGTCTCCTAGAGAAAAATTAATTCATGAAAAACCAAACAATCTAATTAAAACTGCATGTAATTATGACTATATTCAATCTATTTGGCCTGAGTTTAAATGGTATTTAGATGGTGGCGATTTTTATATTGGAGTTCAAACCAAAAGAGGCTGTCCTCATAACTGCTGTTATTGTATTTATACAGTTATTGAAGGGAAAAAAGTCAGAGTTAATCCAGTAAGTGAGGTTATCAAAGAAATTAAAAAACTTTACAATTTAGGTGTTCGTGGTTTTTGGTTTACCGATGCTCAATTCATTCCTTCAAGAGGACACATTCAAAATGCTAAGGATATTCTCCAAGCCATCTATGATGAAGGGTTACATGACATTCATTGGGCCGCATATATACGGGCAGACAATTTAGATGAAGAATTAGCTGAATTAATGGTTAGAACAGGTATGAGCTATTTTGAAATCGGCATAACATCTGGATCCCAAGAACTTGTCAGAAAGATGAGAATGGGATACAACTTAAAAACCGTTCTTAAAAATTGCGAACTTTTAGCAAAAGCAGGTTTTAAATCACAGGTTTCAGTAAACTACTCATTCAACGTTATTGATGAACGTCCAGAAACAATAAGACAAACAGTCGCTTATCATAGAGAATTAGAAAAGATTTTTGGAGCAGATATTGTTGAGCCTTCCATATTTTTTATAGGACTTCAACCTCATACTTTATTAGAAGAATATGGACTGAAAAAAGGTTTATTAAAACAGGGTTATAACCCTATGAGTTTGATGCCTTGGACCGCCAGAAAATTACTATGGAATCCAGAGCCTATGGGCAAAGAATTTGGAAGGATTTGTTTAGAAGCTTTTGATACAAATCCAAATGATTTCGGTAGAACAGTGATGAATCTATTAGAGAGAGATTATGGAGTTTCTTCTTTAAACGACGCATTAACTGTGGAGGCTAAAAATCGTCCTGTTCTTGCAAAAAACCTTCTTTGAAAAAATATCGTAATTAATAAAATTATTATCCCCAAAACGCTACCAATTGGATTGACCATATCTTTGCTTGGTCCCAATAAAAAATAAGGAGTATCGATGGAAAAAATAAGCATTCCCGAGTCAAAAAGATACCAAATACCAACCAATCCGCCATGTAAACCAATACACCCCCATAATGATCCTTTATCAATAGTTCTTCTTAAAGTTAAAACTAATCCAAAAAGAAATAGACCAATGAAGAAAGGTATTAAAGCAAATAAACCAATATCAGATCTATAATGGGCAAGACTAAAAATTGCAGATTGAATCATTATTCCTCTTTTTAGTCCAAATAAAAGGACCATTTCCTCCATCAACCAGCCTCGAAAAACTATCTCTTCAGCAAAAACAATTCCAACTATCAATAATATTGCATTTAATAATTCAATAAGCTTGATATTATCAAATCTATCTATCCAGCCGCATAAGAACAAAAACAGAATCAGAATAGATAGAAGAAAAAGTGAAAATATAAATCCACTCAGAAATATGTTTAATGTTTTAAATTTATCATTAAAATCTAAACCTATTGATTCCCATAGATTATTAGTATTCCATCTATTACTTCCCCAACTAGGTAGAGCACATAAAAACAATATGAATGTTATTATTGTGCCTATAACACTTAAATTATTGGAACTAATATCTCGGTTAAATAAGTAAAATAAATGACTAATAATCCATCCAGCAGGATATAAAAACAAAAAAAGTGTAAGTGGTGGTAACCATTGCATCTTCTGATGCAACCATCTATTCCAAAAACTCTTAATTGATAGTTTCAGCTTTCTAATTCTATTGTACTCGTAAGGCCTTTAGCCTTTAAAGATTCAGAGTAAAATTCAGCAGGTTCCAAGTCACAAGTGATAACAAGTCCAACACCATTATTATGAGTCTCTAACATAATATTCAAAGCATCCTGCTCACTTAATTGTGGAACGACCTGTCTTAGAGTGTCAACTACGTAATCCATAGTATTAACGGGATCATTATGCAGTAAAACCTTATATTTAGGAGATAATTTCCTAACTCGCTGAACTTCCCTATCAATAACAGCCGTATCTCCATCAGTTTGATTTGCAGAATCAACCATAATTAAGCTGCCAGGACGAAAAGCACTCTCCAAAAAGAAACTTACCATGAGATTACGCATTAAAGTTTGACTATCCTTTGCATAGCTTTTTCGACATTTTTTCTACTATTGAAGGCAGATAATCGAAAATAACCCTCTCCGGCAGCTCCAAAGCCACTACCTGGAGTCCCAACAACGTTAGCGTTTTCAAGCAAGAAATCAAAGAAATCCCATGAGCTCATATTTTTCGGTGTTTTTATCCATGCATATGGGGCATTGGTCGCGCCAAAAACTTCAAATCCTGCAGCAGTTAAATTTGATTTAATTATTTGAGCATTATCCATATAAAAACTTACTAATTTTTTAATTTGTGCTTGCCCTTCTTTTGAGTAAACAGCTTCTGCTCCTCTCTGAACCACATAACTTACACCATTAAATTTAGTACTTTGTCGACGATTCCATAAGGACCACAAATCAACTTCTTCAGCGCCTGCGTTACCTTTTAAAGACTTGGGAATAACTGTAAAAGCACATCTTGTTCCAGTGAAGCCAGCATTTTTTGAAAAAGAGCGAAACTCAATTGCACAATCTTTAGATCCTTCAATTTCAAAAATCGAATGTGGAATAGAGTCATCTTGAATAAAAGCCTCATAAGCAGCATCAAAAAGAATCAAAGAATTATTTTCTTTTGCATATTTAACCCAAGAAACTAATTGTTCTCTACTTGCTACAGCCCCAGTTGGATTATTAGGGAAACAAAGATAAATCAAATCAAATTTTTCTTTTGGTATTGCTGCCTCAAACCCATTCTCTGAATTAATTGGGATATAACCTAAACCTTTATATTCACCTATTGAGTTAACTTCTCCGGTCCTGCCTGTCATCACATTACTGTCAACGTATACAGGATAAACAGGGTCAGTAACAGCTATTTTATTTTCCTTCCCAAGAATATCTAAAATATTACTGCTATCGCATTTCGATCCATCTGAAACAAAAATTTCTTCCGCAGAAATCTCGCAACCACGAGATAAATAATCATTTTGAGAAATACTCTCGCGAAGCCATTCATATCCCTGCTCTGGGCCATAGCCCTTAAAGCCATTTTTTGTTCCCATTTCTTCAATAGCTTCTTTCATAGCTTCGCGACAAGCCAAAGGAAGGGGTTCAGTTACATCACCGATTCCTAAACGGATCAAATTAGCATTGGGATTCTGAGAACCAAAGTCTTTAATTCTTCTAGAGATCTCTGGAAAAAGATAGCCTGCTTTTAATTTCAGGTAATCTGAATTAACTTGTACCACTTTAAAATCGACAAGATTTCATTCAAGGATAATGCCTGAAACACCTTCAAATCTTCAAATATTCAAACATAGATGATTAAGTAATTAAGAACTTATTTTTTATTGGGGCCTCAAACTAAAAGTTATGAAGTTAAAATGATCTTGTGTTAATATGTATCTAGAACTAAGTAAAGGGTTTAAGCCCCAAATGTTCTTAATTAGCGTCAGTTTTTCTTAAAGAGACACCTAGATTAAACGTTGGCAAATCCAACGATATCAAACGGATTATATTTAATTCCCATTCCGAACAGTATTCAAAAATCTCTTTAAGTTTGTTTGGCGTTAAAAATTTCCATCAGTTAGTTCTGTTTGCAGTTTTTCTGCTAATCAATTTTTTAATAGCTTGAAAAAGCTCAACATTATATATGGCCCAGCAAATTGTTATTGCTGAGCATTTGCGAATTGCCGCTCTGCTCACTGATGAGAGAATAGATGAATTAATAGTTGCTCAAGGTAGCTACCAAATCGGAGATATTTTCTTAGGAACAGTTGAAAATGTTCTTCCAGGAATAGATGCTGCTTTTGTCAATATTGGAGAAAGCGAAAAAAATGGCTTTATTCATGTCAATGATTTAGGTCCACTTAGATTAAAAAAAGGAACTGTAGGAATAACCGAGTTACTTGAACCAAAGCAAAAGGTTTTGGTTCAAGTAATGAAAGAGCCTACTGGGTCCAAAGGACCTAGATTAACTGGAAACATTGCTCTTCCTGGTAGATATCTTGTACTCCAACCTTATGGACAAGGTGTAAATATTTCTAGAAGAATTGGCACAGAGAGTGAGAGAAATCGACTTAGAGCTTTAGGCGTGCTAGTTAAACCTCCAAGTACAGGGCTGTTGATAAGGACAGAGGCAGAAGATATTTCTGAAGAATTTTTAATTGATGATCTTGAAAATCTACTTAAACAATGGGAGCTTATTCAACAAGCATCTGAAAGTTGTATCCCGCCAATTCTTTTAAATAGAGATGAAGACTTTATCCATAGAATTCTCAGAGATAATGTAGGTCAAAATGTTACTCAGATTGTTGTAGACAATACTGAAGCAATTGGTCGTGTCAAAAGTTTCCTTGGCAAGAATAGTAAAGAGTTAATAATAGAGTTACATAATGATTCGCAAAACATATTAGAGAAATATAGAGTTATTTCCGCTATTAATGATGCATTAAAGCCCAGAGTTGATTTACCTTCTGGTGGATATATAATAATAGAGCCAACAGAAGCATTGACAGTTATTGATGTTAATTCAGGTTCATTTACACGATCTGCAAATTCTAGAGAAACAGTTTTATGGACTAATTGTGAAGCAGCTATTGAGATCGCAAGGCAATTAAAATTAAGAAATATTGGTGGAGTTATTATTATCGATTTTATTGATATGGATACAAGAAGAGATCAACTTCAATTATTAGAACATTTCACATCTGCTATTAATGGAGACTCAGCGCGGCCACAAATTGCTTCGCTTACAGAGCTTGGACTTGTTGAGCTAACTAGAAAAAGACAAGGTCAAAATATATATGAATTGTTTGGGAAAGCTTCTCCCAACTCCCAAGCTCAAGGTAATCTTGAAAATATTACTCTTCAAGACATAAATCCAACAATCTTATCTGAATCTGGGGTCATAAATTCAACTTCAATCTCAGGCGAAGACATACAATCATTACAAGATAATAATAAAAAAAATAAGCGTATAAATAAAACAAAAGATATAGAAACAAACATATCCAACGAAGAAAATAAATCATTTACAGACAATTCAAAATCTATCTCCACGGAAACAACTGGAGAAGATATTTCTAAAGAGAATAATAATAAAAAGCAAGAAAATATTATGATCAGTATAAATATGAGTAAGAATGAAGAGATGGTATATAGTTCAATGGGATTAGACCCTATTTTGCTTTTAGAGGAGCCACCATTTAGTGAAAACTATACAGTTAAAATCATTAGGTCTAGAGACGAGTTAGGAGAAGTAAATAAACATGAAATAATTGAGGAAAGCCATCAAAATTCACTTGTTAATTCCAATAGCAAAAATAAAAAAAATAACAAAGAAATAATTCGTCTTAAAGACACCAACGTTATTGAGACAAAAACAACCAATTCAGAAGAAGTAGAGAATATCGAAGAAACAAATATCAATGTAGATTTAGGTGAAGAAACCAATGAATTAAATTCCACCGAATCACAAGAAGTTAATGAGGATCCAAGAAGAAAAAGAAGAAGATCTTCCGCTTCTTCTTAAACATGAAATCCAAAAATTTTCTAATCGCAGGAGTTGATGAAGTCGGGAAAGGTTGTTTATTTGGACCTGTTTTTGCTGCTGCTGTGATTTTAAGCAAGGCGAATGAAATAAATCTCTTAAGGCAAGGCTTGAAAGACAGTAAAAAATTAAATCCCAAAAAAAGAAATAACTTAGTTCCTTTGATAAAAAAAAACTCAATAGCTTGGGCAATAGGCCAGTCCTCAGCAAGAGAAATTGACAGTATCGGCATCCGAGAAGCTACCGAAAAAGCAATGTTGAGAGCATTAGAAAAACTTCCATTTCCACCAGACTTAATTCTCGTAGACGGAATATTACCTATTCGTTTGTGGAAAGGGAAACAAAAAACACAAGTTCGAGGTGAAAGCCATTTCGCCTCAATTGCGGCTGCAAGTGTAATAGCGAAAGAAACCAGAGATGAATTAATTGAACGACTAGCTTACAAATACTGTGATTATGGGCTTGAAAAAAATAAAGGGTATGGCACTGAGATCCATAGAAAGAAGTTAATCAAAGCAGGTGCAACAAAACTCCACCGAAAAAGTTTCCTCACCAGATTAGAAATCGATTGAAATTTATTTACAACTAATAATTAATTGTCTTTACACCAATTATTAAAGTCAACAATTAGCTGCTTCTCAACCCTTGCTTTAATGCCCAACAAAATTCCATTTAAAATGGATTGTCCTGTTGTCTCAAGCATTTTGGGAGGGATTAATCTCAGTAGCTGAGGCTGACTGACTGTGACGCCCAAAAGCGCTTCGCCTTCAAGTCCTGATGGTTTTGCCTCCAAAATTGCATCTAAAGTTAAATCAAAATCCTCAACAAATCCCAAACCATCCAAGTGGCTTTCAGTGACATACATTCTTATTTTTCTGTCAGTATTTTCCACCCCTATTGATACGACTGGATTTATTTGAAGTTGAAAAACCTTAAAACTTGTGACTTCGTACTTAAAGCTGCCTGGCCCCAAAGGAGTCAATTTCTTAGGATCAAGCATGGCTCCTACAACTCTTTCCTGTTGTAGGAGATAATCAGGTAGTTGCTCCTGATTATCTTGAACAACTAGATCAATTTTTTGTCGTGCTGCAAAGGCAAGAGACATTATTAAAAACTTGCTCAATTTGATCTTATCGGCATTTACCCCCTTTTTTTTATCTAATGTCAACTCGAGTGGCCTACCTAGGGCCTAAAGGAACTTACGCTGAAAAGGCTGCAAAAGCTTTAGCTGCCCAAGAAAAGCTTGACTCACCTGTATTCTCGCCATGCAAAGGTTTAAGGTCTGTTGTAGATAATCTTGCAAACAATCTTTGTGAAGCAGCCGTGGTACCAATTGAAAATTCGGTAGAAGGTGGGGTTACCACAACATTAGATTCTCTATGGAGACACAAAAATCTATTTATTCATAGAGCCCTAGTACTCCCAATCAAACACTCATTAATGAGCAGCGGGTCAATATCAACTATTTCAGAAGTTCTATCCCATCCTCAAGCTATAGCGCAATGCAGCCAGTGGCTAAACGACAATATTCCAAATGCAGTTCATTTACCAACCAATTCAACTGCAGAAGCAATAAGGATGGTAAAAGGTAGCTCATTTAGAGCAGCGATAGGGTCAAAGGATGCAAATGAGGAGCTGAATATTCTGGCTTATCCTATTAATGACATTGAAGGCAATTGCACTCGATTCGTTCTTCTTAGTAAGGACAACATTAAGGTGGATGGCAATAAAGCAAGTATGGCTTTTTCTCTTAAGTCAAACAGCCCAGGTGCATTACTAAAGGCACTGAATTGCATTGCAAATCTTGGCCTGAATATGAGTAGAATTGAATCTCGTCCTTCTAAAAGAGAACTTGGCGAATATGTCTTTTTTATAGATCTTGATTTAAATGATAATAATAAAAAAGATTTTGAAAACCTTAGTGATGAGTTATCTCTACTTTGTAATCAAATAATTAATTTTGGATGTTATTTCGGATCAGAAGTTGAGTAATCTATCCTCTTGATTTAAATACTCCGAATTTCATCAAGCCTCTGGAAAAAGACCATCTCATCATTAATATTGTTGGTATTTCTCTCAATGCCTTTAGAAAAGATTTAAGGCCTAATTTCATTATGGATGATGGTCTTCTAAACCCTTCATATATAGATTCACTCCAAGACTGAATTGTATATTTTGTCCAATTGGACGTCTCTACAGAACTCCCCGAATAAGGGCTTTTTAACAAGTTCCTTTTAAATCCTTCAATACTTGAAAATTCAGGATGAGTCCATTGGACTAGTAATTGATTCATAACGAACTTTTCCAATAAATTTAGGGGTTGCCCTCTAGTATCTCTTTGATTCCAATCTGCAACTGCCAAAAACCCACCAGGTCTAAGGACTCTAAGCATCTCATCTGCAAATGTTTGTTTATCAAAGATATGAGGGCCAGCTTCAACACTCCAAACCCCATCAAAGCTGCCTTTTTCAAACTTTAAGTCCAGTGCATCCATTACCTCAAAACGACAAAATTCCTTATTAGCTGTTAACTCATTTGCTCTTTTGATTTGTTCTTGACTTATGGAAATACCAATCACATTAAATCCATAATAATCAGATAAAATTCTTGAACTTCCACCTATTCCACATCCTACGTCTAACACCCTTGACCCTTTTGGTAATTTGTTTAAACCACTCCAACGAACTAATTCATGCACAAAATCAATCTTAGCTTTCCTAAAGTCTTTTTTTATTCTTGGTTTTTCATAAAAACCTAGATGAATATGATCTCCCCAAAGATTTTCTAGTAAACGATCATTAGTCCATGAATCATATGAAGAGGCAACACTGCTAACAGACTCATATTTACGACTTTTCCTGAGCCACTGAGTAGTTAAAGTGATCAGAACGAAAGAGCTAAATATAAAAATTAATATCCATTGCATAATTAATTGTTAGCTTGATCAGCGTTTGAGAAAGTATCTTTTAAAGCAGTTCTTGCAGCTAGTTGTCTTCTTGTGTGATCAAGAAGTTCATATTCTCTTTCCAAACGGTGGAAAGTATTAGTTAACTCTAATAAATTCTGCTGTTCACTTGCTACTGGCCCTCCAAGATGTGCAGCTATCCAAAAAGACAACTCTCTAGGGATATCAGGCAAAGAATCAGGAAGTTCCTTTTCAGATTCAGTTAATTTTGAAGTAAGTGAAACCACATCCTTAAGCGCAATAGCGACTGAATCTTTTAATTCTAATAGTTTAGTTTGATCTGAAATTGGTTCATCATCAACCCAACTAACCAGGGCGTTAATAAAAGGAGTTTCACTAATAATTTCTAGGATTCGAAATCTTTGCTGACCAATGGTAACAATATTACTTCTCCCATCTTGTGAAGTTTGATGCTTAACGATCTCAGCACAACAACCAACATCTTCCATTTTTTTTGCTAGTGGATCCCATCTAACAACCCCAAAACGACTGTCTGCTTTTAAGACAGATTGAAGCATTAATCTGTAACGAGTCTCAAAAATATGAAGTGGCAAGTACTCCTGAGGAAAAAGCACAACCTCAGGCAATGGGAAAAGTGGTAGCTCCCTAACTGAAAGTTCGCTCAAATGAGTATTCCTAATTAAACGTATCCTAGATAATCTATCTCTGGTTTGAGAGAAAAAGATCTAGAGCTTAACTTCTATGTCAACTCCGCTAGGAAGGTCAAGCTTCATCAAAGCATCTATGGTCTTTGCAGAAGGGCTATAAATATCAATAATTCGTCTATGTGTCCTTGTTTCAAAATGCTCTCTTGAATCTTTATCAACATGAGGAGAACGAAGAACACAATAAATTTTTCTTTTTGTGGGCAGAGGAATAGGGCCTATTGCTGAGGCAGCTGTTGTATCTGCAGTCTCAATTATTTTATCGCAAGATAAATCAAGCATTCTTCTATCAAAAGCCTTTAGGCGTATGCGTATTTTTTGCTGTGCAATTGCAGTTGACATAATGGGATTACCAAAAGCTAATTAGATTTTCGAGGTTCTTTTGAGAATGAACTAATTAGTTCATCTGTTTATTTAATTTAGAGGATGACCTGAATAAATTACAAGTCATCCCCAAAATCAATTACTCAATAATTTTTGAAACCACTCCGGCTCCAATAGTGCGACCACCTTCACGAATTGCGAATCTCATGCCCTGTTCTATAGCAACAGGAGCTATCAATTCTCCAGTCATTTTTATTCTGTCCCCAGGCATGACCATTTCAACATTGCTTCCATCATCAGATGTGAATGCAGTAATTTGACCTGTTACATCCGTAGTACGAATATAAAACTGAGGACGATAACCAGCAAAGAAAGGAGTATGGCGGCCACCTTCTTCTTTTTTCAATACATATACCTCACCCTCGAATTTGGTATGAGGTGTGATGGATCCTTTTTTAACAAGAACCATTCCTCTTTCAATATCTTCCTTCTGAATACCTCGTAAAAGAAGTCCAACATTGTCACCAGCCATACCTTCGTCAAGAAGTTTTCTAAACATCTCGACACCAGTCACGGTTGTAAGTCTTGTGTCTCTAATTCCTACAATTTCAACCTCCTCACCGACTGTTACTTTTCCTCTTTCAATTCGTCCAGTAGCAACCGTTCCACGACCAGTAATTGAGAAAACGTCTTCAACAGCCATTAAGAAAGGCTTATCAATTTCACGCTCAGGTTCTGGAATTGAAGAATCAACTGCAGTCATTAATTCATCTATTTTTGTCTCCCAATCTGCTTCTCCCTCAATAGCTTTTAATCCTGAAACTTGAACAACAGGAATGTCATCGCCAGGAAAGTCATAACTTGTGAGAAGTTCACGAATCTCCATTTCAACAAGTTCGATCATTTCTTCATCATCGACCATGTCACATTTGTTTAGTGCGACAACCAATGCAGGTACACCAACCTGCTTAGCTAAAAGAATATGTTCTTTCGTTTGTGCCATTGCCCCATCAGTAGCTGCTACAACAAGAATTGCACCGTCCATCTGAGCAGCACCTGTGATCATGTTTTTTACATAATCAGCATGGCCTGGGCAATCAACATGAGCGTAATGTCTACCATCAGTTTCATATTCAACATGAGCAGTGTTGATGGTGATACCACGTTCACGCTCTTCTGGCGCTCCATCAATTTCTGCGTAATCTTGAGCTTCGGCTTGACCTTTTTTGGCTAAAACCTTTGTGATTGCAGCTGTAAGGGTTGTTTTGCCATGGTCAACGTGGCCAATAGTACCTATGTTGACGTGAGGTTTGTTCCTCTCAAACTTCTCGCGAGCCATTTTTTTTAAAGAATCGGGGGTTGGTTAGTAAATTTTAGAGATCAGGAATTGCCCTGATTCTTGGAGATAATTGCTTCGGCAACATTACGAGGAACTTCCTCGTAGGTGCTGAACTCCATTGAGAAAATACCCCGACCTTGAGTCATTGATCGGAGTTGAGTGGCATAGCCAAACATTTCGGCTAATGGCACTTTTGCCTGGACTTTGGATTGTCCATCTTCGATGGATTGACCTTCAACCTGACCTCGTCTAGAGGACAGATCTCCAATTATAGAGCCTAGGAAGTCCTCAGGCACTTCTACCTCAACTTTCATCATAGGTTCTAGAAGGACAGGATTGCACTTCTTGATTCCATCTTTGAAAGCCATTGAGCCGGCAATCTTGAAAGCCATCTCTGATGAGTCAACATCATGATAAGAGCCATCAACCAATGTAACTTTTACATCAATTAGAGGATAGCCAGCAATTACACCAGACTCACATGTTTCTTTCATTCCTGATTCAGCAGGCTTTATGTATTCTTTCGGCACAGATCCACCGACAATTTTATTGACAAACTCAAAACCAGTTCCAGGCTCACCTGGCTCAACTTCAATAACAACATGACCATACTGACCTTTACCGCCTGTCTGTCTTGCAAACTTTCCTTCACCTGAAGAGCTGGCTCTAATCGTTTCTCTGTAAGAAACTTGAGGTGCTCCAATATTTGCCTCTACTTTAAATTCTCTCAACATACGATCCACCAAAATTTCCAGGTGAAGTTCACCCATCCCAGCAATTACAGTTTGATTTGTCTCTTGATCAGTACTGACTCTGAATGTTGGATCTTCCTCAGACAGAGATGTCAGCGCTTTACCTAACTTTTCCATATCGCTTTTAGTCTTGGGCTCTACCGCAACTGAAATAACTGGCTCAGGGATATAAAGCGTTTCAAGAACAATTGCCTCTTCTGAAGCGCATAAAGTGTCTCCCGTTGTTGTATTTTTCAGTCCAAGCACAGCACCAAGATCCCCTGCTCTCAATTCATCGACTTCCTCTCGGTCATCAGCTTTCAAAATTATCAACCTAGAGATTCTCTCTTTTGCATCCTTAGTTGAGTTGAGAACATAACTGCCTTTTTCAAGTACACCGGAATACATTCGAACAAAAGTCAATTTTCCATATGGATCAGCCATTACCTTGAATGCAAGCGCGCTAAATGGTGCTCCATCATCTGAAGGCCTAACAGCTTCTTTTCCATTAGGAAGCAAACCCTGAATAGGAGGGACATCAACAGGAGCAGGAAGATAATTAACTACTGCATCTAGTAATAGTTGAACTCCTTTATTTTTAAAAGCTGAACCACATAGCATTGGGACCAAACCATGTTTAAGAACTCCTTCCCTGATACCAGATTTGAGTTGTTCTATTGTTAACTCACCATTTTCTAGAAACGCTTCAAGCAATTCTTCCTCAGTTTCTGCTATTGACTCCATTAATTTTGATCGCCAATCGGATACCAAATCAAGCATGTCTGATGGAACATCAGTCTGTTCAATATCTTTTCCAAGATCATCTTTGTATATATATGCTTTATTTTCTACAAGATCTATAATGCCTTTCAAGTCATTTTCAGCTCCAATAGGTAACTGAATTGGGACTGCATTAGCTTTTAGCCTATCTTTGATTTGGCCATGGACTTTAAGGAAATCTGCTCCAGTTCTATCCATTTTATTGACAAATACCATCCTAGGTACTGAATACCTATCGGCTTGACGCCAAACTGTCTCAGATTGAGGCTGTACTCCACCAACCGCACAGAAGACAGCAATTACACCATCAAGAACTCTCATTGAACGCTCAACTTCAATTGTGAAGTCAACGTGTCCAGGAGTATCGATGATGTTTATTCGGTGATCGTCCCATGTGGTTGAAATCGCCGCAGCGGTAATAGTGATTCCCCTCTCTCTTTCTTGGGCCATCCAATCGGTGACTGCGGCACCATCATGAACCTCCCCCATCTTATGAACTACACCTGAATAGAAAAGAATTCTTTCAGTGCAGGTTGTTTTACCAGCATCAATATGTGCAGCAATTCCGATATTTCTTACTCGTTCCAAAGGAAAGGCGCGTGCCACAGAAAATACTCCGACTAAAGGGCTTTAAAATGCGCATGGACTCTACAACTCAGCATGCTAAAAAAGAAATATTTTGAGGATTTAAATAGAAAAATTTGACCTAAATCAATAACGATAGTGGGCAAAAGCTTTATTCGCTTCAGCCATTTTATGAGTCTCTTCCCTCTTCCTCACTGCATTTCCAGCTTCATTAGCTGCGTCCATAAGCTCCCCAGCAAGTTTTTGAGCCATACTTCTTCCATTTCTTGATCTTGAGAAATTTACCAACCACCTAAGTGCCATCGCAATCCCTCTTTCTTGACGAACCTCCATTGGGACCTGATATGTAGCTCCACCGACTCTTCTCGCTCTGACTTCAACAAGAGGTGTGACATTTTTTACGGCTGTTTCAAATAATTCAATCGGGTCGGAACCAGTTCGTTCGTTGATCAAACCAAATGCATCGGAAAGTATTTTTTGAGCTGTTGATTTTTTTCCATGTTTCATCAAACGATGGACCATCATACTTGCCAAACGATTATTAAACTGAGGATCTGGGAGAACAGGTCTTTTTTCTGCTGCGTTTCTTCTTGACATGAAATTAAGTTTGTATAAAGGGAGAATTCAATGAATCAAAATAAATTTTTATTCTTTAGGAGATTTAGCTCCGTATTTTGATCTTGACTGTTTACGGTCTTTAACACCAGCGGTATCAAGAGTTCCTCTAACTATGTGATATCTAACTCCTGGCAGATCTTTAACCCTCCCACCTCTAAGTAAAACTACAGAGTGTTCTTGAAGGTTGTGACCTATACCACCAATATAAGCAGTAACTTCAAAACCTGAGGTTAATCTCACACGGGCTACTTTTCTTAGAGCCGAGTTAGGTTTTTTTGGAGTTGAGGTGTAAACCCTTGTACATACTCCTCTCCTTTCTGGACAACCTCGCAAAGCAGGAGATTTTGTCTTCGTTTTTAGAGTCTTTCGCTCTGTTCTTATCAACTGTTGAATGGTTGGCATTAATTTTATATTTGGTCTAAGTTCGACCAGATTCAACAATTCTCCAGATTACTTGGTCAACCACCCAAATTCGTATTTTTCAACAATTAATATTTTATTTTTATCCAGATTTAAGCATAAGTACAAATATTTTCAAGAAAGTATCGATTAAAAAACTTAATGGTCGACAAAAATGTTTAAGATGTAACTCTGATAACTATCAAATCAATCTCATCATCTATTTCAAAGCTTACCAATAGCACTTTTGTAAGAAAAGAAAAAATAGTAAGTTAAAAAACATGCATCAACGACTCTCAAGATCAAATTGGCCTTACTGCGATAGCACCTATCCAGACGCCTTTTCTGGAGAGAAAGATTCTTGTGGAGTGGGCTTCATAGCTAGCGTTGAAGGCAAACAAAATCATTGGGTGCTGTCTCAGGCATTACGTGGTCTGAGTTGTATGGAGCATAGAGGTGGATGCGGTGGAGATAGCGACTCAGGGGATGGTGCCGGGATTTTATGTGAAATCCCATGGTCATATTTCAGGCAGGTTTGGGACACGGCTAAACATTGCGAACCCCATTTGTCAGGAATAGGCATGATGTTTATGCCTAAGGACTTAAAGAATAGAGACATATCGAAAAAAATATGTGAGCAGGAAGCTGAATATTTAGGGTTAACCTCCCAAGGATGGAGAGATGTTCCTGTTAACGACGAAGTTCTAGGCAAACTTGCAAAAGAAAATGAACCCTTTATTGCACAATGGATAGTTGAAATTAAGGATAAAGAAATTAATCTTGAGGCTTTACTTTTTAGATTAAGGCAAAGGATTTCAAATCGAGCAAATATAGAATTAAAGGAAGATAAATTAGGGCTCTATATATGTTCATTAAGTAGCAAAACAATTGTATATAAAGGTATGGTCAGATCGGAAATATTAGCCCCTTTTTATACAGATCTAAAGGACGATAGATTTGAAGTTTCATACGCAGTTTACCATAGAAGATTTAGTACAAATACATTACCTAAATGGCCGTTGGCTCAACCAATGAGACTTTTAGGTCATAATGGAGAAATAAATACATTACTCGGAAATATAAATTGGGCTAAAGCAACAGAAACAGATATAAGTTCAGTTTGGAAAGAAAATGCAAATGATCTAAAACCTATAGTCAATAATTTATATAGTGATTCAGCAAATCTTGATTTAAACCTTGAACTATTAGTTCGAAGTGGAAGGCCAATAACTGATAGTTTATTAACACTTATTCCCGAAGCTTTTAGAGACCAACCAGAATTAATCAATAAACCCGAAATAACTGCTTTTTATGAATATGCTGCAGGGACCCAAGAACCTTGGGATGGTCCAGCTTTAATAGTCTTTACTGACGGAAGAAATATTGGCGCAACCCTTGATAGAAATGGTTTAAGACCTGCTCGCTATTGCATCACTAAAAATGGATATGTTGTTATGGGATCTGAAACAGGCGTTGTTGAATTAGAAGAAGATCTAATCCAAGAGAAAGGTCGCCTAGGTCCTGGTCAAATGCTTGCTGTTGATTTAGAAAGCAAGAGAATTTTACGAAACTGGGATGTTAAAGAAGAGTCAGCAAATAGATACCCATACTTAGATTGGTTAAAAGCAAATCGTATAAACCTTAACAACCAAAGTTGGGAAATAAATAATAAATTTGATAAGCAAAAATTGCTTCAGCAACAAATTGCATTTGGCTTTAGTGCAGAAGATTTTGATTATATAATTAATAGCATGGCAGCAAATGCAAAAGAACCAACTTATTGCATGGGTGATGATATACCACTAGCAATACTTTCTAATAAATCACATATTCTTTACGACTATTTCAAACAAAGATTTGCACAAGTTACCAATCCACCAATTGATCCTCTTAGAGAAAAGCTAGTCACTAGCTTAGAAATGAATCTTGGGGTTAGGAAAGCGCCCTTAAGGCCTAAAGCAGAGAACGCAAGACTAATTCATCTTAAATCACCAATACTTAATGAAAAAGAATTAACTTCAATAACAAAATCAGAACTTTCATGTAAGCAGATATCGACTTTAATTCCTATTAATGATGATAAAATTAATCTCAAAGAAGGTCTCAAAAATCTATGCCAAGAAGCAGAAGATAGTGTAATTAATGGTAGAGAAATACTAATCCTTTCGGATAGAGATATTAATATAGAAAACTCCTACATTCCTCCTCTTCTTGCTGTTGGTGCAGTTCATCATCACTTACTTAAAAAAGGACTAAGACTAAAAACCTCGATCATTATAGATACTGCTCAATGCTGGAGTACTCATCACATTGCCTGTCTGATTGGATTTGGAGCAAGTGCAATTTGTCCTTGGTTAACATGGGAAACTACTCGCCATTGGTGGCAATTACCTAAAACTCAGAAACTTATTTCTGATGGGAAGTTATCTAATTTATCTATAGAGATTGCTCAAGATAATGTTAAGAAAGCAATGGAAGATGGATTAAGAAAAATACTTTCGAAGATAGGAATCTCAGTATTAGCAAGTTATCACGGAGCACAAATCTTTGAAGCTATAGGTATCGGTGCTGATTTAATTGATTTAGCTTTCAAGGGAACAACAAGTCGTATAGCAGGACTAACTTTAAGAGAATTATCAATCGAGACAGTTTCATTTCACAAAAAAGCTTTCCCCGAACTGGAGCAAAAAAAACTTGATTTTAATGGGTTTGTTCAATATCGAAATAGCGGAGAATTTCATTTAAATAATCCAGAAATGTCAAAAATTCTTCATGCTGCAGTGAAAGCTGGGCCTGAATATGACCACTTCAAAACTTATCAACAACTTCTAGAAAGTCGTCCCGCTACTACCCTCAGAGATCTCCTTACATTTAAAACAGCTACCCAGCCTTTACCCCTTGATCAAATAGAAAGTGTTGAGAGTATTTGTCAAAGATTTTGCACAGGCGGAATGAGTCTAGGTGCCCTATCTAGGGAAGCGCATGAAGTTCTTGCAATAGCAATGAATAGAATTGGAGGCAAAAGCAATAGTGGTGAAGGCGGAGAGGATCCTGCGAGATTCAATGTCCTCGAGGATGTTGATGAAAATAATCAATCAAAAACATTACCTAATCTAAAAGGACTTTTAAATGGAGATACAGCATGTTCTGCAATCAAACAAATTGCTTCTGGACGATTTGGTGTAACCCCTGAATATTTAACTAGCGGCAAGCAATTAGAAATCAAAGTAGCTCAAGGTGCAAAGCCTGGAGAAGGGGGACAATTGCCTGGTCCAAAGGTTGATGAATATATAGCAAAGCTTCGTAATAGCAAGCCAGGAGTAGCTCTTATTTCTCCCCCTCCGCATCATGATATCTATTCAATAGAGGATCTTGCCCAACTAATTCATGACCTACATCAAATAAATCCAACTGCAAAAGTTAGTGTGAAATTAGTTGCTGAGATAGGGATTGGCACAATTGCAGGGGGAGTAGCTAAAGCCAATGCTGATGTAATTCAAATTTCAGGACATGATGGAGGTACGGGTGCATCGCCACTTAGTTCAATTAAACATGCTGGTTTGCCATGGGAACTTGGATTAACGGAAGTTCATCGCTCTTTATTAGAAAATGGTCTTCGCAAAAGGGTTTTATTAAGAGCAGATGGAGGTTTAAAGACAGGATGGGATGTCCTAATTGCGGCTTTACTTGGAGCAGAAGAATATGGTTTTGGAACAATCGCAATGATTGCCGAAGGTTGCATAATGGCGAGGATTTGCCATACAAACAAATGTCCAGTAGGCATAGCAACTCAACAAGAAGGTTTAAGAAAAAGATTCCCTGGATTACCAGAACATGTCGTTAACTTTTTCATCTTCGTAGCGGAGGAAGTCAGACAATTAATGAGTCAAGTTGGAGTGGCAAAATTCGAGGACCTTATTGGCAGAACAGATCTATTAATTCCAAGAAATATAGACTTAACTAAAACAAAAGAAGTTGACCTATCTAGCCTGCTCAAACCTATAGATAATTCAACTGATCGTTCATGGTTAAGCCACGAAATCGAAGCTCATAGCAATGGAGAGGTTCTTGAAAATTCCCTACTCAAAGATGAAGAAGTTTCTAATGCAATTCAAACTCAGGGAAGCATTATTAAAGAAATTCCAATTGTTAATACAGACAGAAGTGTTTGTGCACGAATATCTGGAGAAATAGCTAAAAAGTATGGAAATAAAGGTTTTCATGGGAATTTAAATTTGATATTTAAAGGTTCAGCGGGGCAAAGCTTTGGTGCATTTATTTTAAAAGGAATGAATATTTCTTTGATAGGAGAAGCTAATGATTATGTAGGGAAAGGCATTAACGGAGGTTCCATTACGATTGTTCCCGAAATTATTAATGACACATCTAACACTCAGGTAATACTTGGCAACACATGTCTATATGGAGCAACTGGTGGGAAATTATTCGCCCTTGGAATAGCTGGAGAACGTTTTGGTGTTCGCAATAGTGGAGCTCATGCTGTTATTGAGGGCGCTGGAGACCATTGTTGCGAATATATGACTGGAGGAGTAGTTGTTGTGCTTGGAAAAACTGGAAGAAATATAGGAGCAGGAATGACTGGAGGCATAGCTTTCATTCTTGACCTCAATAATGAACTTGACTTAAGAATGAATAAAGAAATTGTTGAGGTTCATCATCTAACTGCAACTAACCAAGAACAATTCTTAAATGACCTAATTATTGAATATCATCAGAAAACCAAAAGTCCTCTAGCACAACAGATTCTCTCAGACTGGTCTTCGTGGAAAAATTTATTTAAGATAGTAGTTCCACCAAGCGAAAAGAATAAATTAGGTATTGAGGAAGCGCTGGAGAAAGCAACAATATAGAGAACAAGAATGCCCATATTTATTAAGACAGAAAAGTTTAAAGACAAAACCTTAGAATTATCTAATATTGAAAGGAAAAAATTTTTATTAATGCATAAAGAATGGGTCATAGATATTATTAATTCCGGCCATCATATCCATAGCGGATATTTAATAAATGAAAAAAAAATGCCAGGAGGTGGAGGTTTATTAATTCTTGAAGCTAAGGATTATCTAACAGCCAAAATTATCATAGAAAATGATCCAATGATTAAAAATGATTTAGTTATCTGGGATCTCCAAGAATGGATATCAATTGATGGAAGTCAACCAAAGTTTTCTAATCATCTTGGATGAGACATCATTAATTTTTTAACTTCTCCTGCGTGATAGCTACTTCTAGTTAATGGTGAACTAATAACCTGCAAAAATCCTAATTTATTTTCCCCCTCAATACGGTAACTATCAAATTGAGAAGGAGATACAAATCTATTAACAGGTAAATGTTTTGGTCCTGGTGATAAATATTGACCAATAGTTACTATATCAACTTTATTTAGATGCAGATCATAAAGAACGCTCAAAATCTCTTCATCTGTTTCTCCTAATCCAGCCATTAAGCCAGATTTTGTATACACTCTTGGCCAACCTTCACGAACTCTTTTTAATAGTTCCAGAGACCTTTCATATTTGCCTTGAGGTCTCACTCTTGGATAAAGCCTTGGAACTGTCTCGATATTGTGATTTAGTACATTTGGAGCAGCATCCAAAATAACTTTCAAAGCATCCCAATTACCGCAAAGATCTGGAATTAAAACTTCAATAGAGGTGAAAGGGGATCGACTTTGAACAGCCTTAATACATTTCAAAAATTGACTAGCCCCACCATCTTCTAAGTCATCACGGTTGACGGAAGTTATAACAACATGAGTTAAGCCCATCCTGTAAACAGCTTCACCTAAACGATCAGGTTCTGATGGGTCTACAAGCCTTTTCGAATTATCAAATGAGATATCGCAATAAGGACATTTCCGAGTACAAGCAGGTCCCATTATTAAAAAAGTAGCAGTACCTCCTGCAAAACATTCTCCAATATTTGGACAACTTGCTTCCTGACAAACTGTATTGAGTTTTAAATCAACTAATAGATCAGCCACATTGCCAATCCTCTCTTGCTGTGGTGCCTTAACACGTAACCAGTCTGGTTTAAGCAAAGCTCTTTTAGTAACAAACTAACTTTAGAAAGAATTTCCAGATTGACTTGATTTTTTAACTTCTTCTAAATTTGATAACTAAAAATAAACTTAATAAAATTTATGCGTTTTTCTGATTCGAAGGCATAAACAAAAAATTAATTAGAAAAATAGCCTCTTGGAGTTAAAAACATATTGTTTTTAATAACACTCTGACTATTACCAATGACCAAAATAGTAAGCATATCGACCTGATCAAATGGCAAGGTTTCAAGAGTATATATTTCAATGCTTTCATCTGGCCTTCCAAGCTCTCGCGCGATAGCAACAGGTGTGCATGGTTTGCGAAATTTGATTAATAAATCAACAGTCTTTTTTAACTGCCAATCACGTTTTTTTGATTTTGGATTAAATATTGCGATAACAAAATCACCTGTCGCTGCACTTTTTATTCTCCTCTCAATTTGATTCCACGGAGTCAAAAGATCACTTAAAGAGATAGAACAAAAATCATGCATAAAAGGAGCACCTAGTTTTGCAGCAGCCATCTGAAAAGAGCTAATACCTGGATGAACTTGAAATAAAGGCCTTGAATCAATCTTTTCATTTAGCCAAAGTTCAAGAGCCAAGCCTGCCATTCCATAAATTCCACTGTCGCCAGATGAAATAAGAGCAACCCTTACTCCCTCTTTTGCAAGATCAAGAGCGTATTGACATCGATCTTTTTCAAAAGTTAATTCTGAATCAATACGAACCTGATCAGGACGACGAATTGAATCCAAATAATTCAAGTAAGGGGTATAACCGATCCAAGCAGAGCATCTAGTTAAAGCTAGACGAGAGTCAGAGGTAAGCATTTCCAAATCTCCAGGTCCACTGCCAATCAAATGCAATTCACCTTTATGAGGTGCAAAGGGAATTGATACCTCGACCAATGCAATTGTTACGGCACCGCACTCATCCTCGTTGGAATAATAGATTTTTTTTTCTTGTATCAATTTTCCAGACTGAGCTCCTAACAAAATTGCGGCAGCTTCAGCTACCGAGGCAGTTCCCATTTCATTCAAAACCACATTTGAAGGAGTTGGCACGTTGACTTGTGAAAGTTCAAGGCCACTAAAAAAATAAATTGGCCATTCATTTTTTTTTGACAAATTCAATAATCCTATTTCATCATTTTTTTTATCAATAGTTGCTAAACCAGAGATTGAAAGAGGTGATAAGCCATTTTGATTCAAAGACTCATTGATTGCTCTTTCAATGACCTTTTCATCTGTATTTCTCTCACAGCCAATCCCAATGATTATTGTCGGTGGATGCCATGAACATATGTTCTTATTTTCATGACCTATATATAAGTCGATATTTTTAAAAGATATTGGATCATTTTTCTCTAAAAAAGAGAAATTGGAACAACCCTTTAATTTCTGCCACAATTTTGATCCTTTGCCTTGAAAAACAATATTTTTTTGTTCTTTAGACTGACTAATCATTAACTTTCGCCAATCGACATTTTTTCCTCCTCTTTTCCAACCCCATCCTTCACCAAAACAATCCAAAGGGATTCTTCTTTCTGTAAATGAATCTGATGTGCAAATCACTTCTGCTTCTAAAGCAGCTGCTAATTCACTAGCAAATCGATCTCCTCCTTGCTTATGGCCTCCTAAAAGAGTAATAACATTTTTAGCTTTTGAATCCATTACCAGTATTGCTGGATCATTTTCTTTAGATCTAACAAAAGGAGATATGAGTCTGACTACAGCGCCGATTGAACCTAAAAAAATTAATTTATTATTGTTCTGCCAATAATCTTTTAAAAAATCAATTGGTGAGGATTCAACTAAACCTTCAATTTTTTTTTCTAAAGAAATAGATGAACCATTAGATATAAAAATTTGATCTACATGTTTGCTTGCTTGTAATCTCTCAAGCAAAGGCAAAGCGCTTAAAGAAAATCCAAATGCAATCCTTTTTGAAGTTTTTACTAATGTTTTTTCCAGAACGAGAGATAAAATAAATTTTTGATTTATCTATATAAGGTAGCCTCTTAAAGAAAGCTTTAGTAAAAATCAAACATCAAAAACCGTGAAATAGTCTTTAAACAAATTTATTGAAATCAATAAAAAGCTCTTATCAAGAAATCAAATAGTATTTTTACCTAGCCATTAGCATCCAATTAAGCTTTGCAAAGCCAAGAAAGCCTTACATAACAAATTTTTTCCCTAATTAATATCTATAAGAAGTAAAGCCCCTAGACCTAAAAAACTTTCTTGCCTGCACTCCACGAAAGGCAAAGATTTACTAATTAAGAAAAACCGTGGATTCAATGACCACTTAAGAATAAAAGTGTAGAACATTTGTTACATGCTTCCGTAGTAACTGACTGTCTACTTTATGCTTATCGAATAACCTTTATATAGGTTTTCAAGTAACTTCAAAGGTAGGTCTTGAATGCCTGAAATCTTTCACCAAAGTAATCTCACTTCATAAGTAAAATTACTTGCTAAAGATTTCACCCTAGTCTTTCCAAGATTAGGCCCCCCAAACCTCGATCACATTCCTGAAGGAATCACTCGATGACCATTAGCCCACCAGAAAAAGAACAAAAAAAAGAACCGGTTCTCGATAAACCTATCGAAACTGATGCAATCCCTGTAGATTTTTCCAAGCTTGATAAGCCTGGTTTTTGGTCAAAATCCCTTGCTAAAGGGCCAAAGACTACTACATGGATATGGAATCTTCATGCTGATGCGCATGATTTTGATACTCATGTTGGAGATCTCCAAGAAACCAGTAGAAAAGTATTTTCTGCACATTTTGGACATCTAGCAGTCATCTTTATTTGGATGAGTGCAGCTTTTTTCCATGGAGCTCGCTTTTCTAATTATTCTGGATGGCTCTCTGATCCAACTCATGTCAAGCCAGGAGCACAAGTTGTTTGGCCAATAGTTGGTCAGGAGATGCTTAATGCGGATTTAGGCGGTAATTATCACGGTATTCAGATCACTTCTGGAATTTTTCAGATGTGGAGAGGCTGGGGAATTACCAATGAAACCGAGCTCATGGCTTTAGCTATTGGTGCACTATTAATGGCAGCAATAATGTTGCACGGTGGCATATATCACTATCACAAAGCTGCTCCCAAGCTTGATTGGTTTAGAAATCTCGAGTCTATGCTCAATCACCACATAGCTGGTCTAGTGGGATTGGGTTCGATTGCTTGGGCTGGACATTGTATTCACATTGGTGCACCTACAGCAGCGCTCATGGATGCAATTGATGCAGGAAAGCCTCTAATTATTGATGGAATTCCAATTGCTTCGATTGCGGACATGCCTCTGCCCCACGAGCTTTGCAATCCTGCCATTGCTAGTCAAATATTCCCTGGCCTCGCTGGAAGAACAGTTGAAAATTTCTTTACGACTAATTGGTGGGCGTTTAGTGATTTCCTAACTTTCAAAGGTGGTCTAAATCCAGTTACTGGTAGCTTATGGATGACAGATATTTCTCATCATCATTTAGCTTTTGGAGTACTAGCTGTATTTGGCGGTCATCTATATAGAACAATGTTTGGCATTGGCCATAGCCTTAAAGAAATACTAGATAATCATGCTGGAGATCCAATTCTTTTCCCTGCACCAAATGGTCATAAAGGAATTTATGAGTTTTTAGCTAATAGTTGGCATGCTCAGCTTGGCTTAAACCTTGCAATGATTGGCTCCTTGAGCATCATCATTTCCCATCACATGTATGCGATGCCTCCATATCCGTACTTGTCGATTGATTACCCAACTGTCCTAGGTCTATTTACACACCACATGTGGATAGGAGGATTATTTATTGTTGGTGCAGCAGCTCATGCTGGTATTGCAATGATTAGAGACTATGACCCAGCTGTTCATATTGATAACGTTCTAGACAGAATCTTGAAAGCAAGAGATGCATTAATTAGTCATCTAAATTGGGCTTGCATGTTCTTAGGTTTCCATAGTTTTGGTCTTTATATTCACAACGATGTAATGCGTGCTTTAGGAAGACCTGCAGATATGTTCAGTGATACAGGAATTCAACTTCAACCTGTTTTTGCTCAATGGATTCAAAATATTCATCATTCAGCAGCTGGTTCAACCACTCTTGCTGGTGCGAACGTAAACCTTCAAAGTGGCTTAGTTAGCGAGGTCTTTAATGGCTCCGTGAGTCAAGTTGGGGGGAAAATTGGAATCGCTCCTATACCTCTAGGAACTGCTGATTTCATGATTCACCATATCCATGCTTTTACTATCCACGTAACCCTTCTGATTCTTCTCAAGGGAGTTTTATTCGCAAGGAGTTCTAGACTAATTCCTGATAAAGCAAATCTTGGATTTAGATTCCCATGTGATGGACCAGGAAGAGGAGGCACATGCCAAGTTTCATCTTGGGATCATGTTTTCCTTGGTTTGTTCTGGATGTATAACGGCTTATCAGTAGTTATCTTCCACTTCTCATGGAAAATGCAAAGTGATGTTTGGGGACTTACAGGAGGAAACTTTGCTCAAAGCTCCATAACTATTAATGGATGGCTTAGAGATTTCCTCTGGGCTCAGTCATCACAGGTCCTTACAAGTTATGGCCAACCCATAAGTATGTACGGTTTGATGTTCTTAGGAGCACATTTCGTTTGGGCATTTAGTCTTATGTTCCTATTCAGTGGCCGTGGTTACTGGCAAGAATTATTTGAGTCAATTATCTGGGCTCACAATAAACTTAAGTTGGCACCAACTATTCAACCAAGAGCTCTATCTATTACTCAAGGTCGTGCAGTAGGAGCAGCTCATTTCCTTCTAGGAGGAATTGCTACAACTTGGGCCTTCTTCCACGCTCGCTTAATCGGTCTCGGCTGACCCTCTCTGATCTTTTATAAAATGGCAACTAAATTTCCATCTTTTAGTCAGGGTCTTGCTCAAGACCCTACAACCAGAAGAATCTGGTACGGCATAGCTACCGCTCATGACTTCGAAAGTCATGACGGTATGACAGAGGAACAGTTATATCAAAAACTCTTCTCTACTCATTTTGGTCACTTAGCCATCATTGGTCTTTGGGTGGCAGGAAATCTTTTTCACATTGCTTGGCAAGGAAACTTTGAGCAATGGGTTCTAGATCCAACTCATACTCGTCCAATTGCTCATGCAATTTGGGATCCTCATTTTGGACAAGGTCTTACTGATGCGCTGACTCAGGCAGGAGCAACTTCTCCAGTTAATATTGCTTACTCAGGCTTATACCACTGGTGGTACACAATTGGTATGAGAACTAATGAGCAGCTTTTCCAAGGTGCAATCTTTATTAACATCCTTGTCTGCTGGTTATTGTTTGCTGGATGGCTTCATCTTCAGCCTAAATACAGACCTTCATTAGCATGGTTTAAAAATGCAGAATCTCAGTTAAACCATCACTTAGCTGTTCTTTTTGGATTCAGCAGTATTGCTTGGACTGGTCACTTAATCCACGTAGCCATCCCTGAATCAAGAGGAGTACATGTTGGCTGGGATAACTGGTTAACTGTTATGCCTCATCCAGAAGGTCTAACTCCATTTTTCTCAGGGAATTGGGGAGCTTATGCTCAAAACCCTGATTCACTTGATGCGGTTTTTGGAACTACCCAGGGAGCTGGTACAGCGATATTTACATTCTTAGGTGGACTTCACCCTCAAAGTGAATCACTTTGGCTAACAGATATTGCTCACCATCATTTGGCTATAGGAGTTGTATTTATAATTGCAGGCCATATGTATAGGACTAACTTTGGTATTGGCCATAGCCTTAAAGAAATTGTTGAAGCCCACAATACAAGTCACCCAAAAGATCCACATAAGGGTTATTTCGGTATTAAGCACAATGGACTATTCGAGACAGTCAACAATTCACTCCATTTTCAACTTGGACTGGCACTAGCTTCTTTAGGTGTAGCTTGTAGTTTGGTCGCCCAGCATATGGGTGCACTTCCTTCATATGCATTTATTGCGAGGGATTACACAACTCAGTCAGCTCTATATACACATCATCAATACATAGCAATGTTCTTGATGGTTGGTGCGTTCTCTCACGGAGCAATTTTCTTTGTTAGAGATTATGATCCAGAGCTGAACAAAGATAATGTATTAGCAAGAATCCTCAGTACAAAAGAAGCCTTAATTAGCCACTTAAGTTGGGTCACGATGCTTCTAGGCTTCCATACTCTTGGAATTTATGTTCACAACGATGTAGTGGTAGCCTTTGGTACCCCAGAAAAGCAAATTCTGATTGAACCAGTATTTGCACAGTTCGCACAGGCTGCTAGTGGAAAAATGATGTATGGATTTAATGCGTTGCTAGCAAATGCATCAAGTTCTGCATCTATAGCTGCTAATTCCATGCCAGGTAATCACTACTGGCTGGACATGATCAATAGACCAGATGCACTAACCAATTTCTTACCTATTGGACCTGCAGATTTCTTGGTTCATCATGCGATTGCCCTAGGACTTCATACAACTGCTTTGATTCTTATCAAGGGTGCTCTTGATGCTAGAGGAACAAAACTAATTCCAGATAAAAAGGATTTAGGATTTGCTTTCCCTTGTGATGGACCAGGCCGTGGTGGTACTTGTGATAGTTCTTCTTGGGACGCTACTTATTTAGCAATGTTCTGGGCCTTAAATACTATTGCTTGGATTACCTTCTATTGGCATTGGAAACATCTAGCAATTTGGATGGGTAATACAGCTCAATTCAATGAATCTGGTACCTATTTGATGGGTTGGTTTAGAGATTATCTATGGCTCAATAGCTCTCAGTTAATTAATGGCTATAACCCGTTTGGTGTAAACGCTTTATCTCCATGGGCTTGGATGTTCTTATTTGGTCATCTAATATGGGCAACTGGGTTCATGTTCCTCATCTCTTGGAGAGGTTATTGGCAAGAACTTATTGAAACTCTTGTTTGGGCTCACCAAAGAACACCAATAGCTAATTTAGTTGGATGGAGAGATAAGCCTGTTGCATTATCGATTGTTCAAGCTCGATTAGTTGGTTTAACTCATTTTACCGTTGGAAACTTTGTTACCTTCGGGGCATTTGTTATAGCCTCTACTTCAGGTAAGTTCGGATAAATCAATAACAAGAACTGCCGGAAAAAAGAACACTGTCTTTATAGGTAGTGTTCTTTTTTTATGAGAAATAATATATTTATTAGAACACCAATAGCTAATTTACTTGAATGGAGAGATAAGCCTGTTGCATTATCGATTGTTCAAGCTCGATTAGTTGGTTTAACTCATTTTACCGTTGGAAACTTTGTTACCTTCGGGGCATTTGTTATAGCCTCTACTTCAGGTAAGTTCGGATAAATCAATAACAAGAACTGCCGGAAAAAAGAACACTGTCTTTCTAGGTAGTGTTCTTTTTTTATGAGAAATAATATTTATTAGATTATTTCTTTATATTTATAAGAAAATTAGATCGATTAAAATATAGGACTAAGCAAATACAGCATCTATAAACAAACCATATCAATGAAAGTTAAAAATTTAGAAATTAAAAAGCCCCTTATCTAAGGGGCTTTTTAATTCGAATTCCTTTAGAAAAAGATTCTATGCTCCAAGTAAATGATATTCCTTAATCAAAGGGAGCACAGTATCTAGATGCAAAGTACCAATTAGCAACCAAGCAAATACGACACCTCCTGTTCCTCCTAACCAAAAACCATTTGTAAAATCAGCCCATCCTGCTCTAGTAAATAAATCAGAAGGAGGATTAGCTACTGTTGCATCAGGAGGTTGGACGTTAGGTGCCTTACCTGCAGCATTATAAAGAATAAAAAGAGCAGTCAATATTTGAACAGCTCCAACGCCACCAAGCAAGCCTGCTGTTAAGGCAAAGTCAGTATTCCTGAGAGGTCCTGTCATAGAAAAAGGACCAAACAGTAAATAACCAAAAATTGCTCCTGTTTCAAGGCCTCTAAAGTTTGGTGATAAGCCCTCTCTATAAACAGGAAGATTATTTATAACCATCTTTGTAAACCAACCACTGTTAACTGGAGTTTGAAGATTGCCAACAGTTGGATCTGAGACTGTTTTCACAGCCCACTTTTGCATAAGTGTTTCTTGAGATTTAGTCATGGGCTAAAAGAATTGGTAGAAAATTAAGTTTTTGAATTTACTCAGTAGCGGTTATGTACCTACCAATCAAAACAATAAAAACTGCTGGACCCATTATTCCAACTAATGGAATCAGAATAGCGGGAAGCAAACTCGAAGCTAGTTCACTAGTCATTACTTATTTCAATAAATCCACCTTTATTTTATAGAGTTATGATCTAATCAAACCAAATACAACCCATTGATGACATAAAAGTTCAATCCGTATATCTTCTTTAAAGATGCATTACTAAACAGATTTTCTCATCATGAATCAAGTTTTTGCTGGTGGCTTAGCTCTAATTATTGCATTGGTCCTTTGGAGTTCAAAAAAACAATCCAAGAAATCAGCTTTTTTTAAATCTCAAAAAGATTCCTTTTCAAAGGCTCAGATAACATCATCGGCTTTGGTAATTGATAAGAGTTTACAAAATCTAAAATCAACAAAACAGAAGGATAAGAAATCCAAGCCTTTTTTACAGCTAAATTCACTTAATTCAATAGAGACAAAAAAACAATTAACTAAATTAATCTCTAGCAACCCTAGTGATCGTCTATTGGCTATTCAAATTGCTAGTAAATGGGACAACAATAAAGCATTACCTTTTTTAAGAAGAGGGTTGAAGGATTCTGACAGTAGAGTGGTTATTGCATCTGCTGCTGGCATTGCATCTTATAAAGGTAAAACTATTGATTTACATAAAAAATCTCAAGCTTCTCCACCTCCTCGAAATGTATCTCTGATACGATAAATTGGTCTATTTTGACTTTCATGATAAGTGCGGATTTGCAGCTCTCCAAGCAAGCCAAATCCAAAGAGTTGAACTCCAGTAACTGCTAGAAGTAAAGCAAAAATGAGTAAAGGTCTATTACCTATATCTTCTCCTAAAAGTTTAATTGTTAAAAGGTAAAAGCTTGTTATGAAGCTCCCAATAATTGCAAGAATTCCACCAAAACCAAAAACATACATAGGTCTAGTTAAAAATCTATTCATAAACCAAACAGTCAGCAAGTCCATCAAGACTCTAAAAGTTCTATCTATTCCATACTTACTAGATCCAAATTGACGGGCTCTATGATTTACTTTGACTTCAGTAATTCTAGCTCCTTCTATATTTGCAAGAACAGGCAAAAATCTGTGCAATTCACCATATAATCTCATATCTGTAAGTACTTCTTTCCTATAAGCCTTTAAAGAACATCCGTAATCATTAAGTCGAACACCAGTAACCTTACCAATCAATCGATTAGCAATTTTTGATGGAAGCTTTCTACTTATCGCTGCATCTTGCCTTCGATATCTCCATCCACTTACAAGATCAAATCCATCCCTAATCTTATTTACTAATAGCGGAATATCTGCAGGATCATTTTGCAAATCACCATCAAGTGTGACAACTATCTCTCCAGAAGAAATATCAAATCCTGCTGCCATTGCAGCCGTCTGTCCATAGTTTTTACGTAAAAGAACTCCAACTAATTCTGGTATTTCAAAACTTAGTTTTCTAATTACGTCTGCGCTGTTATCTGACGAACCATCATTAACTAAAACTAATTCAAAAGTTTCCTCCATAGGATTTAAAACTTGTAACAACTGATTCACCAACAAAGGAAGACTTTCTTCTTCGTTATAGATAGGAACAACTATTGATAGTGCAACATTTGAATTCATTCAAAACTCCTCATAAGGGTCAATTAATCTTCTTTAGAGTTTTTCACTCTGATAACACGAGATCACTCTTCCAGCAGATCTAAATTTAGATCTGTAAAAAGAACCAATTTTTCCAAGGTTAGGGGGAAATAAACCGTCAATCTCTATTCCATTATGCCCATTAGTTACCCCAGAACTATGAATATAAAAACCATTCTCAATATGCAATCCAACGTGAGTACATTTTTCAGATGATCCAAAGAACAGTAAATCTCCAGGTTTTAATTCTTCGCCTAAAGCTTCAATATCCAATGCAATATTTTTACAGAATTTTTCCTGCTGATAAGCATCTCTTGGTATCCAAATACCTGAACTTGCAAAAGCAGATTGAACCAAACCAGAGCAATCAAAATTTGGACCAATAGTTCCACCCCACAAATATTCATTACTCATTTTTTTCGCAGCCTTAGTCCAAGACAATACGCTAGGAATCCTAGAAATAATTTGCTCTTCAGTAAAACATTCAGATTCCCATGATTCTATTTTTGAAGCTTGATGAATTAATTCGGAAAATCTAAACCAACAAATATAGTCATCTTCCAAAAGACGAACTTTTACTCTATTAATAACTTCCTTATTTTTAAAATTAGATTTCAAACAATCAATCAATTGAAAACTCCTACCAATACTTGCTTGCGTAACTAATTCATCACTATTTTCACTTTTAAATCCATCCATATTTATTCGCAGTTTCCATAAACTTCCCAAAACAAATGAAGCTTTAGTTAGCAAAACCTCTAAGGTCATATTGTATTCTTCTCGAGCGCTATGGCGTTCTACCGAAAAGACCCTGAGATGGCATTTTGCCTGCAAGGTCTCCTCGATAGGTTTGAAAAAGAAGGTCGACCAAACCTTCAGGAAAATATTGCAATAACTTGGATTCGTTATGACAAGCAAAGTCCATCGACTTCTAGTGGATATGGGACAGGGTGGAATTCAAACAGAAATTTTTATCCTGCAAGCGTAGTAAAAATAGTTTATGCGTTGGCGACTCAAGTATGGCTTCAAAAAGATTTAATTGTTGACTCAGAAGAACTTAGAAGAGCATTGCATGAGATGATTGCAAACTCCAATAATGACGCGACTAGTTATATTTTAGATCTTTTAACAGGTACAACAAGTGGTCCATCTCTTAATGATTCAAACTATCAAGCATGGAAAGTACAAAGGCAATTGATTAACCACTGGCTATATGACCTCAGATGGCCTGAAATTAAACATTGGAACTGCAGCCAAAAGACTTGGAATGAAGGACCTTTTGGAAGGGATAAAGATTTTTATGGAAAAAAAAATGAGAATCGAAACATTATGACTACCGATGGGAGCGCCAGAATTTTTGAATCATTAATGACTTTTGAAATGCTCCCAAAATTAGCAAGCGAGGATTTAATAAAAGTTTTTCAACGCTCACTTGATCCAGTTCGCCGCAAGCAAGATTTAGAGAATCAAGTAGATGGTTTTTTAGGAGCAGGACTCCCTTTGGCTTCTAAACTTTGGAGCAAAGCAGGTCTGATGAGTGAAGTTCGCCATGATGTCGCATGGTGGGAGGCGCCAAAGAAGAATCCCATGCTTGCAGTCGTTTTTACAACTGGAAAAGAATTAGTCAAAGATCAATTTTTACTCCCTGCAATTAGCAGTGAGTTAAACAAATTAGCTATTTAGCAATGAATAAGATTCCAGCGAACAAAATAGATCCCAAAAGAAATCCAAGAGCCAAAAGCACAGCTATTATTGGTGTATTTAAGTAAACAGATATTGTTGCGAGTTGATTACCCTTTGCTTCAGACACCTTTAAAACTCATAAAAATCATTTTTGATTAAAGCATCTAACTATGCCAAAAAACAAAAAAGTTTAACTGATAAAACAATTTTTAAAAAAATAAAGAATTATTTATTGATATCAAAAAAATAGTTCAAATAAAATTTGATTTTGGTCTCTTATTTTCTAAAACTTTAATATCTTTATCACTTTGACTTTCTATTATTGAACTTTCTTGGTTATCTATTTTTTCGTTTATTATTTGGTGATCTGCTTTAAGCAAATCATCATCTAATGAATTTATTTTATTTGATTTATCTAAGTCTTTTTTATCAAGATTTTGTTGAATTAATGAATTTGTAGAATCTATATCCTTTAATTGGATTATATCTAAAACTTTATTTTCCTCAACTTTAATAATTGAAGATTTACTCAATAAATTCAAATCAAATCTACCTTTTGCAAAAGATACTGAAGTAAATACTAGTATTGATCCTAAAATAATAATCAAAAAAATATTCGATAATAAACTATTTATTGGAGACCAAAATAATATTATTTTAGCATTTTCATTTTTCTGTTTAACCATATCAGCAGAGGGGCTTAAATCTAAAAAGATATCTTGATTAATCCAGCCTTTATTAGCTTTAGTATAGGGAGACTCACTTTTAGTGAAATCAAAAACCTCCTGGATTCTTTCTTTAAGCACAGCTTAGGTTTATCTAAAACTACAAGTACGAAAACATAGCAGAAAGTCAGAATAAAAAAGTTACTTTCACACAGATTTTCGTGAAATTGAATTACCCAGCAATAAATACCATCGCAGAAAGAAGAATAGCTGCAGCCAAAATTCCTAAAGAAGCTATTCCAACGATCTTCCCTGTGTTTAAGGAGACGGATACAGTTAACAACTCAGTTCTTGAGTCTCTTTTCTGTTGAGAATCAATTGGAGAGCGAGGATTGACTTTTTTGGTCGCGCTAGATGTTCTATCTTTAGCAGCTTTTTTCTCTGCTAAGGCTTTTTTCTCTGCAGCAGCTTTATTAGCTGCTTGAGCTTTCTTCTCTGCTAAGGCTTTTTTCTCTGCT